>NZ_JAQOSR010000129.1:0-26929 GCF_046718885.1 Bradyrhizobium sp. UFLA01-814
AAGGCGGGCGTCTCGAAGGATGGCCACGAGGGCACCGCCACGAAATGCGATAGCCCTGCCCGCAAGCGGGAGAGGGAACGCAGTTTCGATGCCGCTACGGCTCGATCATTTCACGCATTCCAGAGCAACAAAAACGGCCGGGGCGATGCCCCGGCCGTCTATGAGTTGGTCTCAGCTCGGATCGCCTCAGAACGCAACCTGCGTACGCAGCGCGACCGCGTCGAACTTCGAGCCGACGTCCGCAGTCGAGGTCGCCGAGGCCTGCTTGGCGATATCGCCGTGCAGGTAGTTCAGCATGAAGCGGACGTTGTTGTTGACGTACCAGTTCAGTGCGGCGGTGTAGACGGTCTGCCGTCCGCCCGCGATGCCGACCGCCTGCGCGATCTGATCGTTGAGGTCCATCGTGCTAACGCGGCCGGCGATTTCCCAGGCGCCCCAGCCGCCGCCGGCGAGCGAGAATGGATCGTGCGGCTTGATCCCGCCGTAGGAGGCCGTCGCCGGATTGTAGGCGTGGTTTTCGCCGGTCAGCACGTAACCGACCTGCGCGTAACCGCCGTCGAACTTGAGGCTCGGCGCGCCGAACGGCGGCAGTCCGGTATTCGCAGAGCGATCGACATTGAACCAGTAATATTCGCCCTGCGCGATGAACGGGCCATAGGTCGCTGCCGCCTCGACGCCGTAGACCTGCGCGCCGGAGACGTTGGCGATCGCACCGGTCGAGATCAGCGTCGTCGGATCGATGCGCAGCTCGGGCCGGTCGCTGAGCGTGAGCGTCTGCGCCTGCGTGAGCTGGTTGCGCGGCGGCTGCACCAGCCACTCCGCATCGGCGCCGATGTGCACCGAGTAGTTCTTTCCGCTGATCGGATTGCCGGCGACGCGGATGACCCCGCCATACTGCTCGGACGTGCCGGCCGGCGAGGCGGAGGACGCGGAGTGAATGGCACCCGACGTCGGTCCAGTGACATAGCCGCCGATCCAGAACTGGTCGTTCCACCAGCGGGTGCCGGCGGCCGAACGGAAGTCACCGGCGGCGATGTTCTGGGCGATGATGCCGACCGAGGCGCGCTCCATGAACAGGATGTCGTTGGAGCTGGTCGCTTCGTCGAGCGTCCACGGCACGTCCATGATGCCGCCTTCGATCGCCATCTTGCCGCCGAACGGCTTGAAGCCGGTGTAGCTCAGAAACGCATTCTCGATGCCCGAGGTGCCGCCGCCAGGCAGCGATCCCGGCGCCGCGCCGCCGAAGCCGTCGGACGAGCCGCCGAAATCGTAGATCAGCGAGTAATTCCAGTCGCCGAAGAATTTGCCGACGATGCCGATGCGCGCGCGGCGAACGTTCTCGCCGCTGTCGAGCTTCTGCGGCGAGGTGCCTGCGGTGTTCGGACGATAGTCGTAGCCGCCGACATCCCAGTGCACGCGGCTCGTGATCGCGACGCAGTTCTGTTCGTCCGCGGTGCAGATCGTCGGCCGGTTGTTCGGCATCGTCACCACGACGCCGGACGGCGCGACCGGGCCCTTCACCGGGATCGCGGCGTTGGCGCTCGCCACCCGCGCGGCCTTGGCATCCGCCGCCTTCGCATTGGCGTTTGCGCTGGCCGCGGTTGCGGTATTGGCGTTGGTCTGCTTCTGCAGTCTGTCGAGCTTCTGCTCGAGCATCTTCAGCTGCTGCTTCAGCAGCGCGATCTCCGCATCGCTGCCGCCTCCGGCCGATTGTGAATAGGCCGGCGAGGCGGCGAGCGCCCCTGCGAGGCCTATGGCGATTGCACCAACTTTTGTCGCACCCATTGTGCACCCCTGTTGTGTTTGAAGTCCCCACTCACCGAACGGTCCTAGGAGCGTATCGTGACTGACGCACGACACTGCTTCCGGGCATCGCAGTTCCGCTTGTGGTCCGCAGGCAACAAGCGGAGCGGCGCAGTGAGATGACAGCCATCATAGAAGCTTGGCGGCGCGCTTCAACGCGGTGGCCGCGGGTTGTGCACCGGTCCGGCGGGGGGCCAGTTATCCGGCCCGGCGCCCTTCAATTGCCCGGCGAACACGCCTATATTCCGGCGTTTCCACGAGAGGTGAGAATGCTCCGACCTGTCCGTTTTGCTGCCGTATCCGCTCTCTGCACGTTGGCCTTCATGGGGAATCTTTCCGCTGCCGCGGCCCAGGAGCGCCGCGTGCCGTCCTCGCAGGCCGAGCTGCAATTGTCCTATGCGCCGATCGTGCAGCGGGTGCAGCCGGCGGTGGTCAATGTCTACGCCGCCAAGACCGTGCAGAACCGCAATCCATTTCTGGACGATCCGATCTTTCGCCGGTTCTTCGGCGTGCCGGGACAGCAGCCGGAACAGATGCAGCGGTCGCTCGGCTCCGGCGTGATGGTCGACGGCTCCGGGCTCGTGGTCACAAACAATCACGTGATCGAGGGCGCCGACCAGGTGAAGGTCTCGCTCGCCGACAAGCGCGAATACGAGGCCGAGATCGTGCTGAAGGACAGCCGCACCGACCTTGCGGTGCTACGGCTGAAGGGCACCAACAAGGAGAAGTTCGCGACGCTCGACTTCGCCAATTCGGACCAGCTGCAGGTCGGTGACGTCGTGCTGGCGATCGGCAATCCGTTCGGCGTCGGCCAGACCGTGACGCACGGCATCATCTCGGCCCTGGCACGCACTCAAGTCGGGATCACGGATTATCAATTCTTCATTCAGACCGACGCGGCGATCAATCCCGGCAATTCGGGCGGCGCGCTGGTCGACATGACCGGCCGGCTCGCCGGCATCAACACCGCGATCTTCTCGCGCTCCGGCGGCTCGCAGGGCATCGGCTTTGCGATTCCCGCCAACATGGTGCGGGTGGTGGTGGCCTCCGCCAAGAGCGGCGGCAAGGCGGTGAAGCGGCCGTGGCTCGGCGCGCGGTTGCAGGCGGTCACGCCGGAGATCGCGGAGACGCTGGGTCTGAAGCTGCCGTCCGGCGCGCTGGTCGCCAATGTCGCGCCGAACAGCCCGGCGGCGAAGGCCGGCCTCAAGCTCTCCGACCTGATCATCGGGATCGACGGCACGCCGATCGACGATCCCAACGCGTTCGACTACCGCTTCGCGACCCGTCCGCTCGGCGGCAACGCAGAAATCGAGGTGCAGCGCGCCGGCAAGCCGGTGAAGCTTACCGTGCCGCTGGAGACTGCGCCCGATACCAATCGCGACGAGATCGTGCTGACCGCGCGCTCGCCGTTCCAGGGCGCCAGGGTCGCCAACATCTCGCCGGCGCTGGCCGATGAGCTGCATCTCGACGCCGGCGCCGAGGGCGTCGTGGTGACCGAGCTCGCCGATGACGGCACCGCTGCCAATGTCGGCTTCCAGAAGGGCGACATCATCCTCGCGGTCAACAACGAGAAGATCGCGCGGACCAGCGACCTCGATAAGGCCTCGAAGACGGGGTCGCGGGTCTGGCGCATCACGCTGGTGCGCGGCGGCCAGCAGATCAACGTGACGCTCGGCGGATGAGCCCAAAGAGACCGCAGGAAGCCAGCAATCTCTTCGCTGCGGCGGGGATGGAGCAGGACGCGCCGCACCCGCTGCCGGACCGGCTGCGTCCGCGCACGCTGGCCGATGTCGTCGGCCAGGATCACATCCTCGGCCCCGACGGCGCGCTGACGCGAATGCTGGAGACGCGCACGCTGGGCTCGCTGGTGTTTTGGGGACCGCCCGGCACCGGCAAGACCACGGTGGCGCGGCTTCTGGCCGACGCCACCGAGCTGCATTTCGAGCAGATCTCCGCGGTGTTCTCCGGCGTCGCCGATCTCAAGAAGGCGTTCGATGCCGCGCGGGCCCGCCGTGAGACCGGCAAGGGCACGCTGCTGTTCGTCGACGAGGTGCATCGTTTCAACCGCGCGCAGCAGGATTCCTTCCTGCCCGTGATGGAGGACGGCACGGTGGTGCTGGTCGGCGCCACCACGGAGAATCCATCGTTCGAGCTCAACGCGGCGTTGCTGTCGCGTGCCCGCGTGCTGGTGTTTCACTCGCTCGATACGGCGGCGATCGAGAAACTGTTTGCCAATGCCGAGAAGATCGAGGGCAAGGAGCTGCCGCTCGATGCGGAAGCCCGCGCCGTGCTGGTGCGGATGGCCGATGGTGACGGCCGCGCCTCGCTGACACTGGCCGAAGAGGTCTGGCGCGCCGCCCGCAAGGGCGAGGTGTTCAATGCCGAGCAGTTGCAGGCCATCCTGCAACGCCGCGCGCCGATCTACGACAAGTCGGCCGATGGCCACTACAATCTGATCTCGGCGCTGCACAAGTCGGTGCGCGGCTCAGATCCGGATGCGGCGCTGTATTATCTGGCGCGGATGCTCGATGCCGGCGAGGACCCGCTGTTCCTGGCGCGGCGCGTGGTGCGCATGGCGGTCGAGGACATCGGCCTCGCCGATCCGCAGGCGCTGGCGGTCTGCAACGCCGCCAAGGATGCTTACGACTTCCTCGGCTCGCCGGAGGGTGAGCTCGCGATCGCGCAGGCCGTGGTCTATCTCGCCACCGCACCGAAATCGAACGCGGTCTATACTGCGTTCGGCGCCGCGATGCAGACCGCGAAGCAGGGCGGCTCGCTGCTGCCGCCGAAGCACATCCTGAATTCGCCGACCAAGCTGATGAAGTCGGAGGGATACGGCTCCGGCTATCAGTATGATCACGACATGCCCGACGCGTTCTCCGGCCAGGACTACTTCCCGGAAGCGCTGGGCCGCCAGACCTTCTACGATCCGCCCGACCGCGGCTTCGAACGTGAGATCCGCAAGCGGCTGGATTACTGGCAGCGGCTGCGCAAGGAGCGGGGCGGGAGCTAGGACGCGGACTCATAAAGGCGCAGCCAGCGCCTGATTGACGCGAGTTGAACGAAAGCAAGGTAGTTGGCAGCAAGCCTGTCATAGCGCGTCGCCACCTGACGACATTGTTTGATCCTGTTGAAGAACCGCTCGACCTGGTTGCGAGCACGGTAGAGATAGGGGCTGAAGCAGATCGCATCGTTGCGGTTGCTTCTCGGCGGCTTTTCGGACCGTTTGAGACGTAGCTTGGGTCGCTTCAACCGGCCAAGCGG
This sequence comes from Bradyrhizobium sp. UFLA01-814, assembly GCF_046718885.1. Classification (NCBI taxonomy): domain Bacteria; kingdom Pseudomonadati; phylum Pseudomonadota; class Alphaproteobacteria; order Hyphomicrobiales; family Nitrobacteraceae; genus Bradyrhizobium; species Bradyrhizobium sp. UFLA01-814. Next base: position 5,068 of record NZ_JAQOSR010000129.1, read on the forward strand.
CGCGTTTGACCCGCAGCGGTCATTCGAGAATTTTGGCACCTTCGATCATCCAGCGGACCTGCTTTGATCTAAGTCAAAGGAAGTTCGGCTCTCCCGTTCAGATGATCTCTGGGACGGGCCAGCCACACCGCCGAACCGCCGACTCTATTTGAGCTATATATTCTTTGCAGCACTCGAGACTTAGCTGGGAGGCGATGATGAAGTTCATTTCTGAACAAAGTCGTTCCAGGCAAAGCCATTTCGCGAAGTCAATCTTGGCAGCAGGCATAATCGGCTTTGTGTCTTTGCCCGCGCAGGCTCAGCAGCGTAATCCCGAACGCGACGCCTATTTCGGCGAAACCCACATCCACACTGGCTATTCGCTCGACGCCTGGACGTTTGGCAACCGGGGCGACCCCGGCGACTCCTACAAATATTTCAAGGGTCAAACGATCAAGCATCCGCTGGGCTATGACATCAAGATTGAAACCCCATTGGATTTCGCCGGCGTCACCGATCATTCCGAATATGTGGGCATCGTCAGTCTGGCCAACGATCCATCGTCGCCGATCAGCAAAGTCCCCGCGGCGCAGCAGTTCATTTTGAAGGGCAACACTCCGGAAGAACAACAGAGAGTTTACCTCGCCGCGGTCACTTTGGTGGGCCTTCCTACGCCTAACCAAGCGCTGATGGATCCGGAGATTGCGCACTCGGTCTGGCAAAAAGCCGTCGATTTCGCTGAAAAGGCCAACGAACCGGGCAAGTTTACGGCCTTCTGCTCCTACGAGTGGACGTCGATGCCCAACAGCATGAACCTCCACCGCAACATTTTCTTCAAGGATTGCAAACATATCCCGACCGCGCCGTACAGCGCGCTTGACTCGACCGACCCGACAGACCTTTGGAAATGGATGGATGGCCAGCGCAAGGCCGGCAACGAATTGCTGGCGATTTCGCATAACGCCAATCTTTCGGACGGGCGCATGTATCCAACCGAGGTCGATCTGCACGGTCGCCCGATCGATCGGGCCTATGCCGAAGATCGCATGCGCAACGAGCCATTGATCGAGCTGAAGCAGACCAAGGGGCAATCCGAAACCCATCCATTGCTCTCGCCGAATGACGAATTCGCCAGCTACGAAATTTTTGCGTTTCTGCTCGGCGATCCCGAAGGGCGCATTCCGCACATTGTCGGCAGCTATGCCCGCCAGGCGCTGAAGGATGGCATCGCCCTCCAAGACGCCAAAGGTTTCAATCCTTATAAATTCGGCTTCGGCGCGGCGTCGGATTCTCACTCGACGGCGACGCCTTACCGCCAGGACAATTATTTCGGCACCCTCGGCAGCCTCGACGGCACGGTCGAACGCCGCATGGCTGGTTTGTTGTTGTCTGGCATCGACGTCCGCAACATCACTACGGCCGGCCTGACGGGCGTCTGGGCGGAAGAAAACACCCGCGAGTCGATCTTCAACGCCATGAAGCGCAAGGAGACTTTTGCGGTCAGTGGCCCGCACATCAAGGTGCGCTTCTTCGGCGGCTGGAATTACGCGAAGGACGTGACCGATGAACAGAAGCGTCTGAAGATCGCGCCGGACTGGCTGAAGGATCAGGCCTGGGTCAAGACGGCCTATGATCAAGGTGTGCCGATGGGCGGCGACTTGCAACCGATGCCCGCCGGCGCGAAACCGCCGTCCTTCGTCGTCTGGGCGCTCAAGGACCCGAGCTCCGGGAATCTCGACCGCATCCAAGTCGTCAAGGGCTGGACCAAGAGCGGCCAGAGCTTCGAGAGAGTCTTCGACGTCGCCTGGGCGGGCGACCGCGAGCCGGACAAATACACCGGCATTGTGCCGCCGGTTGGCAACACGGTCGATATCGGCAAGGGAACCTACACCAACACAATAGGCGCCGTCGAACTGAAGACGGTCTGGACCGATCCGGAATTCGATCCGAGCCTGCACGCATTCTACTACGCCCGCGTGCTCGAAATCCCGACGCCGCGGTGGACGACGATCCAGGCTGCGAAACTTGGCATCGCCCCGCCGGACGTCGTGGCCTCGACCCAGCAGGAGCGCGCCTGGAGTTCGCCGATCTGGTACACGCCAAGCGAAGACGTGCGGAAGACGGCCAAGGCCGGGCCGACCGTGGACGATCTCATGAAGCAGGGCGCGGTCGCGCTTGGCGACAGCGAACTCAAGGGTTTGCTTGTCGGAAAATCGCCGTACCTGCAAAACAACGTGACCGGCGTGAAGATGCGAATGGTCTTCGGCGCGTCAGGCGGCGCAGACCCCGCCAAGCCGCTGACGCCAATCGACCCGGCCTATGAGACGTCGAAATTCGCCGCCAACCAGGCTCAGACCCGCTTCGCCTACGGCGGCAAGGGCGAAATGCAGCCGAGCGCGCTAGGCGATATCGCGGGCAGCAGCTATCTCGGCGCGACCAAGCCCTATTACATCAATAACGGCAAGCTCGTCACCGACATGGTCGGCACGGCGATCCAGGTCAGCGTTTATAAGCTCGGCGACAAATATTATGGCGCGCGCAGCAACGAGTTCGGCTACGCCAATTATGAAATCATTCCGCCGATCAGAGAACTGAATCCGCTGAACAACTTGCGCTGATGACACGATTGACGCCGGGGAAAGGAACGAGGGCTGCGGCGCTCAAGCGGCTTCGAAGCAGCCTGCCGATTCTGTTGCTGCTGATTTCGTCGATGGGCGCGGCGGCGTGCCCGCTCTGCTATGAAGCCGCGCGGCAAATGCTGACCGAGGGCACGCGGCTCGATGCAGCGGACCGTGCCGTGCTCGCCGCACCGGAAGCTGATGGCAGCCCATTGCAGGTGGTCGCGGTCGTCAAGGGAAAAGACATGGACGGCGCGATCATCGCCGACCCTGTCGCCGGAAACGCGATGACCGTTCCTGCCGGCGAGGCGTTGTTGTTGGTGCACAGCGCCGCCGACGCCGGTTGGACAAGCCTGGGCTCTATCCCACGGGCCTACGCGGAATGGCTCCGCGCGATTGTCGCCACGCGCGAAATCGGCGGCGACGCCCCTCAGCGTTCATGGCCGATGACGCCCGCGACGGCGGACATCCTCACCTACGCCGGCTGGCGCCAAAGGGTAGCGCTCGTCCTGCCCTATCTGGAAATCGCCAATCCCCTGGCAGCGCGCCTCGCCTGGGGAGAACTTGCCCGTGCACCCTATGCGGCGATTGATGTGGCGCGATCGAAAATCGAGCCGGCCAAAGTCACCGGTTGGATCGACGATCCAAGACTTTCGTCGCGCCGCGCCGCCTATCTGATGTTGCTCGGCTTTGCCGGCGGCGCTGTGGAAGCCAAGGGCCTCGGCGCCCGCCTCGAAGCGGCGTTGGCGTTCCACGACGCAAGAGACCTCGCGGCGCTATTCGCCGCCGACCTCCAACTCGACGGCGCCTCCCGCGTCGAATGGATCGAAACGCGGGTGTTCGGCGACCGCAGCCGGACAATGCCTGAAATCGAGGCCGCGCTTCTGGCGCTCAAGGTTCTCGGCGACGCCAACGGTGCAGTGCCGCGTGCGCGCATCATTGAAGCCTATCGTAGTTTCATCAAACGGCGCCCGGCCATGGCCGGCTTCGTCGCCCCGCAATTGGCGGACTGGGGCTATTGGGATGCTGCGGCGGATTATTTCGCGATCGTCAAGGCAAGTCCGGAATTGGACCCCGCCAGTCACTTCGCCATCACTGTCTATCTCCAGCGCGCGGCGGAGGCGGGCGTGCGCATCCAATAGTTCACGTTTCGTGGAGTTCCTTGTGTCCCGTTTCTTGCGTGAGCCTCTGGTCCATTTTTTTGTAATCGGCGCCGCCCTGTTCGCGTTTTATCATTTCTTGCCGCCATCGGGACCGGCCCCGACAGCACAGGCTCAAGCCTCCGTTCCGGCTCCTCAGGCGCCTTCAAGGCAGATTGTTCTGACCTACGATCAACTCGCGCGCCTCGCCACGCTTTTTCAGTCGCAATGGGGCCGCGAGCCGACACTGCAAGAACTCGACCGTCTCGTCGAAACCAACGTCAAGGAGGAGATATTCTATCGCGAAGCCGTCGCGATGGGGCTCGACAAGGACGACGAGATCATCAGGCGGCGCATGGCGCAGAAAATGCAGTTCCTCGCCGAGGACGTGGCCGCCGCGCACGAGCCAAGCGCCGCCGAACTGAAAGCATGGTTCGAACAGAACCAAAGGCTATTCGTGGAGCCACCGCGCACCAGCTTCCGGCATCTCTATTTCTCGCCCGACCGCCGCGGCGACAACGCGCACGCGGACGCCGAGAAGGCGCTCTCGGAACTAATTCGCCAGCCGCAAGATACGAAACTCGCAGGCGCCGATCCGTTCATGCTGCAAGAATATTATCGCGATCGCACGCCCGAATATCTCTTCAAGGAATTCGGACCTTCCTTTGCGACCGCCGTACTCAACCTCCCGACGGGCTCCTGGCAGGGTCCAATTGAATCCGGTTACGGATGGCATCTGATTTTCGTCGATACGCAGATTCCAGCGCGCACGCCGCCCTTCGACGAGATTCAGGCCGATGTGAAACGGGTCTGGCTCAGCGACCGGAAGGCGCAGGCGACGAAAAAGGCCTATGACGAATTGCGCGCGAAATACACCGTGTTGCTGCCGGCGCCACCGCCTGAAGGCGCGCCGCCGCCCCGAAAATTCGACCCGAAAACGGTCATGCAGTCCATCCCGGCCGGGGTCTATCCCCAGTGAGCGCCGTCCGTCCTTTCATCGGCGTTATTGTAGCCCTGCTGCTGGCGTTTTGCGCCTGTCGGTCCGCCTGCGCCCATGAGATTCGCCCCGCCTATCTCGCGCTCAAGGAGACAGCGCCGGGCCAGTACGAGGTTCTGTGGCGAACGCCCGTCCTGTCGGGCATGCGTCTGCCGGTCGTCCTCAAGCTTCCGGACCGTGTAAAGAACCTGAAGGATCCCGTTGTGAGCGAGCTCTCGGACTCGCTCGTCGAACGTCGCTGGGTCGAGGCGGGGCCAAACGGACTGGGAGGGCGCATCGAGTTCGCGGGCCTGCAATTGACAATCACAGAGGTGCTGGTGCGCGTGCAGATGCGTGACGGCACTGTCTCGACCACCTTGGTACGGCCAAGCCGCCCATGGATTGAGATCGCGGCCGCGCCCGGAATGCTCGCGGTGGCGGGAGCCTATGTCCTGCACGGAGTCGAGCACATTCTGTTCGGTTTCGATCACCTGCTGTTCGTGCTCGCTCTCATTTTGATCGTGCGTAATGGACGGGTGCTGCTGTGGACCATCACCGCCTTCACGGTTGCCCATTCAATTACGCTCAGTCTGGCCACGCTGGGGGTGGTGCATGTGCCGGGGCCGCCTGTCGAGGCCATGATCGCGCTGAGCATTCTGCTGCTGGCGTGTGAAATTGTTCGCATGCAGCAGGGTAAGACCAGCTTAACCTTACGACGGCCATGGATCGTGGCCTTCTCCTTCGGCCTGCTGCACGGGCTGGGCTTTGCCAGCGCGTTGACGGATATCGGACTGCCACAAGGCGATATCCCACTTGCGCTGCTCTCCTTCAATGTCGGCGTGGAGATCGGGCAATTGATTTTCATCGGTGCCGTGCTCGGGGCATTGTTTTGCACCCGACGCTTTGGCGTTTCGCCAAGGATCAGACACGCCACTGTCCCGGTTACGAGCTATGCGATCGGCGTCACGGCTGCGTTCTGGTTCATTGAGCGGCTCGCAGGATTTGGCGGTTGAAGGATCTCCATCTCACCAGACTCTGCTGACAGCGCCGACGACCTTGATCAAATGAGCCTGCTTTTCTGCGGCGCATGAGTCCGGAAGTGGCCGATCGCGACATCTTGCGTTGCTGCACGAACTTGGTCGCTATCGGGACAAAGCGGACGTAGAGTCACGCCTACGGTTTTATGGGTACACGGCCCAGAGCAACATGAGATTGGGCCGCGCCACGAGTAACGTGCGCTCCCGTGCCACCTGCGGCGTGGAAGCGTCAGTTGCGGAAGCTCGCCAATGCCATATGCAACACCTTCGGGCGAGAAATACTCGCGCAACTTCGGAATATTAGAAATATATTCCTGATTTGCCCGACGTGTCAAGTTGCTTAGTGCCACGCTGATCGCCGCCGGCTACTTTGCATGGGGTTGTTCTCGATATTTTGGCAGCGCGCGCTGCAACGGGCCATAACTTCATATTGCTCTGGCGCGTCACTTGACGCTCTTCACAAATTCCAAAATCTCATCGGTCAGCCGCGTGTCCGGCGTGTTGATCGCATAGACTTCCGACATGTGGCTGTGCTGCGGCAGCATGAAGCTGCGGGCGCAGCCGCTCGGCCGCTTGCAACTCGCCTGCTTCATGAGCTCGAACTGCTCGACGAAGCGCGGTGGATCGAGCTCGGCCGCGGTGATCAGGAACGGGATCGGGCTCGCGACCAGGCCTTGCAGCGAGGAGCGCTCGACGTAGCGCGAGGGGTCGGAGCCGTAATAGGCGAGCTCGGCGTCGCCGGCCGGCGAGGCCGTCAAATCATAGATGCCCGACACCATGATCGCGCCGGCAAGCCCGCCGCCCTTCACCTTGTGGAATTCGCCATGGGAGACATAGCTCGCGACATGGATCGCGCCGGCCGATTGGCCCATCAGGAAGATGCGCCTGGGCTCGCCGCCGCGGGAGGCGATGTTTTCCGAAACCCACTGCACGATCGCGCCCATATCCTCCGCGCCTGCCGGCCACGGAAAGGCCGGCGCGAGGCGGTAGGTGGCATTGACGCCGACGAAGCCGTTCTTTGCGGCCCACAGCATGACGTTGTCGTAGAACGGGCTGCCGGGGGCGCGCTTGTTGCCGGCAATGAGGCCGCCGCCATGGATGTAGATCAGCACCGGCCGTGGTGGTGAGGCCGTCTCCGGCGTGAACACGTCGAGCAGATGCCGGTCGGCGGGGCCGTATTTGACGTCGCGCTCGACCTTGACGCCTTGATAGGGCTCCTTCTGTTGCAGCGGCACGTAGAGCGCGGCGGTCTTGGGCGGGTCGATGACGCGGCCGAGTTCCAGGAGTTTCCAGGCCAGATCTTCCGGCATCGCGGCTTCGGGCATCGGGCTTTGCTGGGCGAGCGCAGGGTCCGTGAGCATCAGGGCCGCCGCCAAAGCCGATATCGCCAGTCTCATTCCAGGGCCCCCGTCGATTGCCGTATGCGGCCGAACATGGCCGATGCTGCACCGGATTCACACCGATTTCGCCGTGACGATTCGCGGCATTTGCGCTAGGCACAATGCAGGTCTGGAGCCGAAAAATCACCATGAGCCGCCGCATCAAGAGAACTACATCGCCGGGCGACCGCGCCAAAGGGCGCGACAAGGGCCGCGACCGGGACCACGCCGGCGATCGTGGCAAGGACCGTGGCAAGAGCGGATCGGCGCAGCGCAGCCGCAAGCCGGACGATCGCAAATTCGGTGACCGCAAGTCCGGTGAGCGCAAATCCGGTGAGCGCAAGACCGGCGAGCGTCCGTTCGCGCACCGTGCAGCCGGAAAGCCGCCGCGCTTTGCCGAGCCGCGCCGCGACCGGCAGGAGCGGGCCGAGCCCGCCATGCCGAAGACTGCCGCGGCCGAGCAGCCATTGCCGACCAAGGTTCAGACCGTTGTCGTCACCGCCGACGAGAACGGCATGCGCGTCGACCGTTTCCTCGAAGCGCGGTTTCCGGGCCTCTCGTTCTCCCATATCCAGCGCATCGTCCGGAAGGGCGAGCTCAGGGTCAACGGCAAGCGCGCCGATTCCAAGGACCGGCTCGAGGAGGGCCAGAGCGTGCGGATTCCGCCGCTGCGGCTTGATACGCCGAAGACGGCCGGCGCGCTCTCCGAGGCCGAGGCAAAGACGCTGCAGGCGCTCAAGGACATGACGCTCTACGAAGACGACGACGTGCTGGTGCTGAACAAGCCGGCCGGTCTCGCCGTGCAGGGCGGCTCCGGCATGACGCGTCATGTCGACCAGATGCTCGAGGTGATGCGCGACGCCAAGGGGCAGAAGCCGCGGCTGGTGCACCGGCTCGACCGCGAGACCTCGGGCTGCCTTCTGGTTGCCAAGACGCGTTTCGCTGCCACCCATCTCACCGGCGCATTCCGCCATCGCTCCGCGCGCAAGATCTACTGGGCGCTGGTCGCCGGCGTGCCGAAGCCGAAACAGGGCCGCATCTCGACCTACCTCGCCAAGGAGGAGAGCGAGGAGGACAGCATCATGCGGATCGCCGAGCATGGTGACGAGGGCGCGAGCCACGCGGTGACCTATTATGCCGTGGTCGAGACCTCGGCGACCAAGCTCGCCTGGGTGTCGCTCAAGCCGGTGACCGGTCGCACCCATCAATTGCGCGCCCACATGGCGCATATCGATCACGCGATCGTGGGCGATCCGAAATACTTCAACAAGGAGAACTGGCAGCTGCCCGGCGGCCTGCAGAACCGGCTGCATCTGCTCGCCCGCCGCATCGTGATTCCGCACCCGCGCGGCGGCGTGATCGATGCCACCGCGCCGCTGCCGCCGCACATGCTGCAATCCTGGAATCTGCTCGGGCTCGAGGCCGACCGCTTCGACCCGATCGAGAACGCGCCGGAGGAGTGACGGGCGGGGCGCGGCCTCCAATACCCGTCGCGGACAGCAAGAACGATCAAACGGCTCCGCGCTTTGCGGCTATCTTCGCGCGCCGGCCTTTGCCGGCCTGCAACGGAGACTCTCCATGATCGGCACCTGGCTGCGCGTCACGCTTTTCCTGATTGGCTCGGCTGTCGCCTCGGTGACGGCACAGGCCGAGACCATCGTGCTCCGCGGCGGCACGCTCTACGCATCGGCCGATGCGGAAGCGCTGCCGGATGCGGTGATCGTGATGACCGACGGCGGCATCAGCGCGGTCGGCAAGTCCGGCGACATCCAGGCGCCGCCGGATGCCCGCGTGATCGATTGCAGCGGCAAGACCATCGTCGCCGGCTTCTGGAACAGCCATGTCCATTTCACGCAGAATGTCTGGCGCAACTCCGGCGCAGCGCCGGCCGCGGCGCTGACGCAGCACATGCAGGAGATGCTGACGCGCTGGGGTTTTACAACGGTCTGGGATCTCGGTTCCGATCCGAGGGACACGTTGCCGCTGCGCAAGCGCATCGTCGCGGGCGAAGTCGCCGGCCCCAACATCCTGTTTGCCGGCAACATCTTCCCGAAGGGCGGTCACCCCGTCTACATCCCGCGTGAGGTGCAGCTTCCGGAAGTCGCAACGCCCGAGGAGGCCACAAAATGGGCGCGCGACTGGCTGGCGATGGGTGAGGACGGCATCAAGCTGTTCATCGGCGCCTTCATGGGCGACAAGCCCGTCGTCAACATGGACCCGGCGATCGCGAAAGCAGCCGTCGATGTGGCGCACGCGCAGGGCAGGCCGGTGTTCGCACACCCGCAGAACAAGGTCGGCGTCGAGACGGTGATCGAGTCCGGCGTCGACGTGCTCGCGCACGCCACACCCGGCGAACCCAGCTACACCGGGGATCAGCTGGCGCGGTTCAAGGCGCAGGGGACTGCGCTCGTTCCCACACTGTCGCTGTTCACCACCGTGGTGCTCGATCCGAACGTCACCAACCGTCTGGTGGCTTCGACCGTCAACCAGCTCAAGCAGTTTTCGGAGAATGGCGGCACGGTGCTGTTCGGCACCGATGTCGGCTTCACTACGCTGTACGACACCACGCAGGAATTTCAGCTGATGCACCGCGTGTTGTCGGAGCGGCAGGTGCTGGCCTCGCTGACGACCAATCCGGCGCGGTTCTTCAAGGCCGCGAAGAAGGGACGGGTGGAGCAGGGCTTCGACGCCGATCTCGTGGTGCTCGACGGCGATCCGCTCGGCGACGTCGGCAATCTCGCGAAAGTGAGCACCACCATCCGCGCCGGTCACGTGATCTACCAGAAGCCGTAACGAGGGCGCGGAACTCGCATATCAAGCGAAGCGTTGACGTGCGCCGCAATCACTTGAACCTGTGCCGGCGCGTCACGAGATATGGCTGATGACGCGATCCTTGATTGTTGCCTGCACCTTGCTCTGGGCCATCGGCGCGGCGAGCGCCGTTGCGCAAATCCCTCCGCCGGGCCGCTCGATGTGGGACCCGCCGGTGCCCCAGCCTCCGCCGCCGCCGCGGATCGAGGTGCCGGCGATCCCGAGGATGGATGCACCGACGCAGCCGAGCCTGCGTTCGCGGCCGCGCAGCTCGTTCGGTGACCGCGTCAGCCGGTGCCTCGACGAGGCCGCCGCCGCCGGCCTGAACCAGGCCGAGCGCGCCGCTTATTCGCGATCCTGCGCCAACCACCGGGATTAGGGCAGGGCGTGGTCTGCTAGACAGGCCTTGCTGACGCACGGACGGAACTGTGGTCGCCGCCGGTGCGATCTCGAACGGACAAGCGGCATCGGCCGGCGGAGGCGCGGCGATCCGGTTCAAGGCCGTCCAACGTGCGAATCCGTTTGGCTATCCAAACGGACCGCTTTGGTTGCGTCTCATGATCTTGAGCGTGAGCAGGGCCGCCCCGAGCACAAGAAACAGGACACCGACGACAATTGTGCTTGTCGATTCGAATGTCACACCGACTGCTGTCAGCAAGCAGCCAACAACGATAGCGATGAGCCCACCCAGCTTCTTTACCAGCAGAAGCTGTCCGTCGCTTGCGCGCGCCACCATGATCAACCTCACTCTGCAAGTGATGCGGTCATTCAACCATCGCCGCGGGCCAGTGTTGCTTGGATCAAACAGCGGGCTCACATCCGCACACGATGATCGTACTCTCGCGGGCCCACGATGGAAATCGCTCGTTGCTGATGACTTCTCTTTTGATTCAATTGTGTCGCGGGCGATTGGACAATCTTGCTTACCTAGCCGCGCCGAAACGTCGCATGGATCAATCGAGTGTCGCATCGCGCAGCGGAGCTGCAATTCCGCGACATGCAATGCGTTGAGCGCATTTGTCGTAAAGTGGTCTGGACCAACGCAAGCATTGCAAAGGCTGTGGGAGCGGATCGTTGACTCCGTGGTTTTTTGGGCGCCTACTTCTGGTTGCCGACTAGAAGACCTGAAGCAATAAGGTCGAAATCCGGAAGGAGAGCCAATGTGGCCGCCTTCGATCGCGGAACAAGCGGAGCGGCCCTACATCTCGACTGGGCACTTGCCCAAGCCCGAGATGGTGCAGGAGCTCGTGTCTCAAGCGCATCTGCGCTTCAAGTCGAACAGCGAAGGGACCAATTCGCAGGTTTATCCGGCCCTGGCCAGGGTGCCGAGTGAACTGTTCGCCGTCTGCGTGGCCGGTACCAGCGGACGCGTCTACGGCGCCGGCGATATCGAATACGAATTCTCGATCATGAGTGTATCGAAGCCATTCGTGTTCGCATTGGTGTGCGAGGCCATCGGCCCCGAAGAGGCTCGTGCAAAACTGGGCGCGAATGCGACCGGGCTGCCGTTCAATTCGCTGGCGGCGATCGAGCATGGCGCCGGGCGCACCAACCCGATGGTGAACGCAGGCGCGATCGCGACCACAAGCCTCGTGCCGGGTTCGAGCGCGGACGAGCAGTGGCGGTTCATCCATGACGGTCTCTCGCGCTTCGCGGGCCGCAAGCTTTCGCTCAATGACGAAGTCTACGCATCGGCATCCAAGACCAATTTTCGCAACCGAAGCATCGCGCGGTTGCTTGAGAGCTACGACCGGATCTACTGCGACGCCAGGCAGGCGACCGATCTCTACACCCGGCAGTGTTCGCTGAATGTGAGCGCCAGGGATCTGGCCGTGATGGGTGCAACGCTGGCCGATGGTGGCGTGAATCCGGTGACCCGGCAGCGGGTGGTCGATGCTGCCGTGTGCCATTATGCATTGGCCGTCATGGTCACGGCCGGACTGTATGAGACGTCGGGCGACTGGCTGTACGACATCGGTCTGCCCGGCAAAAGCGGCATCGGTGGCGGTATCGTCGCGGTGTCTCCGGGAAAAGGTGGATTCGGCACTTTCGGGCCGCCACTGGATGCGGCCGGCAACAGCGTGCGAGGGCAGCTCGCCGCGAAGTTCTTGTCGCAAAGACTGGGCATGGATCTGTTCGTGTCCCAACCGGACGAGTGAAACCAGATGCTGTGAGGATCGGTGGAGCTGTCGCTCGATCGATCGCAACACCGGGCAGGTTGGAGGACGCGATGGCAACACAAGCGATCTCGATCGGCGACATTCAACAGGAAGAGCGCGCATCATGGGTGCCCATGATCGCGATTGCGGTCGGTCAGATGATCATGTCGTTCAACGTCGCATCGTTGCCGGTTGCGATGGGGGGAATGGTGGCCAGCTTCGGCGTACCGCCGACCACGGTCGCGACCGGAATCGTGGCTTACTCGATGCTTGTGGCCGGGTTCGTGATGCTTGGCGCGAAGCTCGCCCAAAGGTTCGGGGCGGTGCAGGTATTTCGCGGTGCCGTCGTGCTTTTCCTGATAGCGCAGATCGCGATGACGTTCAGCCCCACGGCCTCTGTCATGATTTCCGCTCAGGCGCTTTGCGGCGCTGCGGGCGCGGTGATCGTGCCCTCGCTCGTCGCGCTGATTGCCGAGAATTATGCTGGACGCCAGCAGGCAACCGCCCTTGGTGCGCTGGGCTCGGCAAGGGCTGCCGCCGGCGTGCTGGCATTTGTCGTCGGTGGGTTGCTCGGCACCTATATCGGCTGGCGCCCGGCATTTGCAATTCTCATCGTCGCTTCGGCGATCGCTTTCGCTCTGAGTTTCCGCCTGCGGCCGGACCGCGGTCGCGCGGATGTCCAGATCGATCTGATCGGCGTCGCCCTCGCAGCGAGCGCAATCATTTTCATCAGCTTCGGATTCAATAATCTGAACGGTTGGGGGGTGATCCTTGCGACCCCCAACGCGCCGTTTGACTTGCTGGGCGTCTCGCCGGCGCCGATCCTGATCGTGCTCGGCATCGTGCTCGGCCAAGCATTCCTGATGTGGACGCATCGGCAGCAGGCCGCGGGGAAGACGCCTCTGCTGGCGTTGGAGGTGCTCGACTCGCCGGAGGAGAGGTGTGCGGTCTACGCGCTATTCGCGGTCGTGGCGCTCGAGGCCGCGCTGAACTTCACGGTGCCGCTCTACATCCAGATCGTGCAGGGACGTTCGCCAATCGCGACGGCGATCGCGATGATGCCGTTCAATCTGACCGTCTTTCTCTCGGCGATGCTGATCGTCAATCTCTACGACAAACTGACGCCCCGCCAGATCGGACGCTTTGGCTTCGGCCTCTGCACCGTTGCGTTGCTGTGGCTCGCCTTCGTCGTGCGCAACGACTGGAGCGAGATTCCCGTTCTCCTTGGCCTCGTGCTGTTCGGCATTGGCCAGGGCTCGCTGGTGACACTGCTGTTCAACGTTCTGGTCACGGCTTCGCCCAAGGCGTTGGCGGGGGATGTCGGGTCTTTGCGCGGAACCACGCAGAATCTGGCGGCTGCCGTTGGCACTGCGGTGGCCGGAGCTCTGCTGGTCGGTCTTTTGAGCACGATCGCGCTCGGCAGGATCGCGGCCAGTCCGGTGCTGACCAAGGAGCTTCAGAGCCAGGTTGACCTCGGCAACATCACCTTCGTCAGCAATGACCGGCTGCGCAATGTGCTCGAAGCTACGAGCGGTACGCCGCAGCAGGTCGAGGAAGCCGTCCGGGTCAACACCGAAGCGCGCCTGCGCGCTTTGAAGATCGGATTGTTGATCATGGCCGGCCTCGCTCTGCTTGCGGTCATTCCGGCGGGGCGGTTGCCGAATTACCGGCCGGGCGAAATACCGGACGACGGAGCGACCGGCGAGCGCGAGCGATCGGCCTGATCGGGATGTTGGCCGCCGCTGGGTAAGAAGCTCTCTGCAACGACAACGAGGTGCCGGATATGGATGAACTCGACCGTCGCATCGTGCTCCGGAGAATGCTCGGCGGCGTCGCAGCCGTTGGCCTCGGAACCGGATTGCTGACGCAGGCGGCCAGGGCGCTGCCACTGGCTCCTGAAGATGCCCTCGTGGCGAAGACGGATGATCCGGAGCGGCCGCTTCATATGGTCGTCGCCCGGCCACCACCGCGCCCGCGTCCTCCGCCACCGCGCCGCCGCTGGCATCGCCGGCGCCGCTGGACCTGTTGGTGGCACAGAGGTCGCCGCCGCTGCGGATGGCGCTGGTGACGGCAGGCACAAGCTTCGGCAACTCGAGTGGCCCGGTTGCGCGGCCTGCAATGCGCGACCGGGCCATGGCCGCCTGGGATCAAGGAGGACGACATGGCTACCTATGAGAACGGTTCCACGATGCTCCGCGGCCTGCCTGGCCCGCCTTTATGGGTCTGCGTTCTGCTAGGCCTCGTCCTGATCGCCGCCGGCCTTCTGGTCCTGGGAGATGTCGTGCTGTTCACCGTGATCAGCGCCATCTTTATCGGCTGGACCGCCATCGTCGCCGGCGGGTTCGAAATCCTGCACGCCTTCTGGACCAAGGGCTGGGGTGGATTCGTATGGCAGCTTCTGCTCGGGGTGCTCTACCTTGCCTGCGGAATCGTCCTGCTGAGCCAGCCGGTGGCGAGTGCGCTGCTCCTGACCTATGCCCTCGGTCTCATGCTTTTGGTCTCCGGGATTGTGCGCATGCTGGTCGGCATCGGCCATTGGCAGCAGTCCGGCTGGATCATGCTGGCGTCCGGCCTGTTTGGCGTCCTGGCCGGCCTCATCATTCTGACCGGATTTCCGGCCACCGGGCTGTGGGTGCTCGGGCTGCTGCTGGGCATCGATCTGTTGTCCCATGGCATCGGATGGCTGAGCTACGCTTTGCAGCCTGCCGCCAGAGCGGCTCAATAGGCCGTCGATCCCTCCAGGGAGCAGCGGAACTCTCACCAATTGCTGAAATCAAGTCGGTCCCTCGCGCACAGCGAGATCAATGACGGTCTCGCGCGATGCGCCATCGGCGGAGAGTGGACATGTCGGGTTTGAGGAAGAGCGTCAGGGTTTCGGCGCTGTTTGCGTCGATTGCGATGAGCCTCGTCGCCTCGCGGCCGGCGCAGGCTCAGCAGGATGGTGGCGTGCTGTTCCAGAACGTACGCATTTTCGACGGCAAGAATGGCGCGCTGTCCGGGCCGTCCAATGTGCTGATCCGGAACAACAAGATCGAGAAGATTTCGACTGCGGCGATCACGGCCGACGCTCAGGTGATCGCCGGCGATGGACGGGTGCTGATGCCCGGGCTGATCGACGCGCATTGGCATGCGTTGCTGGTACGCCCGACTCCGGCGGCCGTGATGGCCAGCGACGTCGGCTACACCAACCTTCTTGCGGCCGCCGAGGCAACGGCGACGCTCATGCGAGGCTTCACCACCATTCGCGACATGGGCGGGCCGGCCTTTTCCCTCAAGCGGGCGATCGACGAGGGTCTCGTCGCCGGTCCTCGCATCTACCCATCCGGTGCCGTGATCACCATCACCGGCGGCCATGGCGACTTCCGGCAGCTGTCCGATCTGCCCAGAACGATCGGCGGCATGCTCAGCCGCATGGAGAGGATAGGTGGCGCCATGATCGCGGACAGCCCGGATGAAGTCCGCGTGCGGGCGCGCGAGCAGTTCATGCAGGGAGCGACGCAGGTCAAGCTCACGGCGGGCGGTGGGGTGGCGTCGCCGTTCAGTCCGATCGATGTGTCCACGTTTACTGAACCGGAGTTGCGTGCCGCGGTAGAGGCTGCCGAGAACTGGGGTACCTATGTCGCGGTACACGCCTATACCTCGGTCGCGATCCAGCGATCGATTGCAGCGGGGGTCAAGTGCATTGAGCATGGTCATTTGATGGACGACGCGTCGGCCCGCCTGATGGCCGAGAAGGGAATTTGGCTGAGCACCCAGCCCTTCCTCGATCTGTCGGGCGCGAGTGCCCTTGGACCTGCGGAGCAGGAGAAGATGCGGCAGGTCGTTGCCGGCACCGACCGGGTCTACGGCTTTGCCAAGAAGTACAAGTTGAAGACGGCTTTCGGTACCGACGTCTTGTTCTCGCAGGCGCTCGCTGACCGGCAAGGCGCCATGCTGACGGCCCTCACGCGATGGTACACGCCGGCTGAGGCGCTCATCATGGCGACATCGACGAATGCCGAATTGCTCGCTCTGTCCGGGCTTCGAAATCCATATTCGGGCAAGCTGGGCGTGGTGGAGGAAGGTGCGCTCGCCGACCTTCTGCTGGTCGAAGGCAATCCGATCGACAACATCAAGCTGATCGAAGATCCGGCAAAGAACTTCCTGGTCATCATGAAGGATGGAAAGGTCTACAAGAATCTTCTTGGCGGTGACCGGAACAAGTAGACGGACCTGATGACAAGGTCTGCCGGCGGCAGCGTCAGAGCGTCAGCTTGTAGCCGATATGGCTGCCGACGAATCCCAACCGTTCATAGAAGCGATGCGCGTCGGGGCGCGCCTTGTCGGTGGTGAGTTGCACGAGATTGCAGCCTCTCGCCCTGCATTGCCCGATCGCCCATTCGAACATCTGCTGCCCAACGCCTGAGCCCCGGTGCGTCTCGGCAATTCTGACCGCCTCGATCTGCCCGCGCCAGGCGCCCATGCGTGCCAATCCGGGAATGAAGGTCAGTTGAAGCGTGCCGATCACGGCGTCGTTCAAGGTCGCGACGACTTGCAACTGGTTGGGATCGGCAAGGATAGCCCGGAAGGCTTCGACATATTTCGGGTTCGGCGGGGAGCTCGCGTCCTCGCGCTGCTGGCCCAGGATGTCGTTGGCCAACAGAGCAACAATCGCTGGAAGGTCGGCCAGTTCGGCGCGGCGGAAAGCGATGTCCGTCATTGAGCAATCTCCACAGGGGCGAGGTCGTGGCGCGATATGCGTTCTTGATCCCCGGAGCGCACAAGTGCAAGGACGGTGTCCTAGCGCTTGAATTGCGTCAGAAACATCCGCAGGGAATCGTGCGGACTCTCGACGTCGGAGATCACCCAGCCGTCGGGTCCGTTGACGACGATGAAATTGAGCGTGACCGCGCGGCCCTCATTATCGAATGAGACGGTCAGATCGGTCCGGTCGAACTGCCGGCGCAGGATGGCGATCGAGATCGGGCCGAGCCTCCAGCTCGGGCTCTGCACCAGGAAATCGTACGGCGCGTCGTGCGGGGCGGACCAGGCCGTGCGCAGGGACGAATCGAAGAATTGCCGGGCGGCGTCCTCGTCGCGCGGCAGTCCATTGGAAAACGCAGGACTGCCCTTGCCATAGTAGGCGTAGACGTTGCGGATCAGCGATTCCGGTGTGCGGAACCCGGCGTCGGCGGTGGCGGCGCCCAGGGCGGCCGCAACGAGCGAGAAACCCGCGAGGATATTGACGCGTCCCATCAGCTTTATTTGCCGTTGCCCCTGACATATCTTGCAGGGAAATCCTTCCGAACGAAAGCCGGCCGGCGCGATGCGCGAACTTTTCGACGATGTCCCAGAACAATCTCCGTTCGATCCGCAGGAGGCGGTGCGGCGCCACATTCGCACGCCCCAGCGCAAGCGGTTCTACACCAGCACCGGCGTCGCCGAGGCCGACGGCGGATTTTCGATCACGCTCGACGGCAAGCCGATCCGCTCGCCGTCCGGCAAGCCGATCGCGGTGCCGACGCGGGCCATTGCGGACGCGGTGGCGGCGGAATGGAATGCGCAGGGCGAGACCATCGATCCCATGACCATGCCGCTGACGCGCCTTGCCAACAGCGTGATCGAGGGGGTGATCGATCGCGTCGACGAGGTGGCCGACGATGCGGCCAAGTTCCTCGGCAGCGACCTCTTGTTCTATCGCGCCGGGCATCCCGAAACGCTGGTGGCGCGCGAGGCCCGGCATTGGGATCCGATCCTGTTCTGGGCCGCTGACGCGCTCGGCGCCCATTTCGTGATGGCCGAGGGGGTGATGCATGTCGGCCAGCCCGAGCGTGCGATCAAGGCGGCACGGGCGGCGTTCCCGACCGACCCATGGTCGGTCGCGGCGCTCCATGTGGTGACGACGCTGACCGGCTCGGCGCTACTCGCGCTGGCGCTGGCGCACGGTGTCCGCGACGAGGACCAGGTCTGGGCCGCCGCCCATGTCGACGAGGACTGGAACATCGAGAAATGGGGCGTCGACGAGGAGGTCGCTGCCCGCCGCGCCGCCCGCCAGCTCGATTTCAAGGCCGCCGCCGGCGTGCTCAGGGAGCTCAAGCCGGCTGCCGGTTAACGAGGGGTTTAGGGCGCCGGGCTAGCCTGCGGCACGTTCCTCGCGCCTGGCCGAGACCTCCAACATGGCAATCGCCATCAATCCCGTGCTGCCGGTGCTCGCCTCGAAGGAGGCGGACAGCGTTGCGCCGGACCTCACGCTCGAGGCCGGCAGCGTCGTCAATGCGCAGGTGCTGAAGGTGCTGTCCGCCGATCTGGTGCGGATCGCGATCGCGAGCCTGTCGATCGACGTCCAGACCGAGGTGCCGCTGCAGCAGGGCCAGAACCTGCAGCTCGCGGTGTCGCAGACCAATGACGGCATCCGCCTGCAGCTGGTCGGGCAGGGTCCTGACACCGGCGATGCCGTACGGCTGTCGCCAGCGGCGGCCAATGTCGCCGACGCCGCCCAGCCCGTCGCCACCGCACCGAAGGCTGTGCTCACGCCGCTGGAGCGCGTCACCATTACAGCTGCGGCGCAGAATGCGGCGGCGGTACAGGGCAGCCAGGCGCCGCTGTTTGCCAATCTCACCGCGGTCGCCTCGGCCAATCTGCCGCCGAAGCTGCAGGCCGCGATCGCGCAGGTGCTGGCGCAGCAGACCGGGCTCGACGAGAATTTGAGCGGCGATGCGCTCAAGGCCGGCTTGCAGAAATCCGGCCTGCTGTTCGAGGCGACGCTGGCCGCGGGCGTTGCGCCGGCGAGCGGCAGCGCGCCCGATCTGAAGGCCGCGCTGATCGTGCTGCGCCAGGCGCTGACCTCGCTTGGCACCGCTGATGCCGGCAGGCCTGCATCCACACCGCTACCGCAACCGGCGCTGGCCAGCGCCGCCACGGCGCCGAGCCTCGTGCCGTCAGGCACGCAAGACCTCGACGTTCAGGAGATCCTGCTGCCGCAGGCCCGCCTGCCGGTCGCCGAGGATGTCGGCCGCGGCACCACAGGGCTCGCCGGAGTACTCGCGGATGCGCTCGATGCCGGCCCGTCCTCGGGCGGCGCGCTCAATCTCATTCAGGAAGCGCTGCACGAACTCGGCAATCCGGCACGGCAGGGCGCCGCGCCGAGGGAGATGCTGCCGGGCGAGGTGCCCGTACGCGGCAACACGCCGCCGCCGCCGTTTCACGGCGCGCTGCCGTCGGCCCAGGCCGTCGCGGAGCCGTCGATTGCCGCTGGCACGCCGCTCACGACCGCCGCGCACCGCCTGCTGGAAAACACCGACGCGGCGCTGGCGCGGCAGACGCTGCTGCAGGTTGCCTCGCTGCCGGACCGCGGCGACGCTGCGCGCCCGCAGCTCGACGCCATGCTGCCGCGCTGGAATTTCGAGATCCCGTTCCTGACCCAGCAGGGCACGGCGATGGCGCAGTTCGAGATTTCCCGCGATGGCGGCGGCCATGAGGTCGAGGCGGCCAAGCGGGTGTGGCGCGCGCGCTTCACGCTCGATGTCGAGCCGGCCGGCCCGGTGCACGCGCTGGTCTCGCTGAACGGCGAGCGCACCTCGGTGCGGATGTGGGCCGAGCGGCCCTCGACCGCCGCGCAATTGCGCGCCGGCGCGTCCGAGCTGAGCCAGGCGCTGACCAGGGCCGAGCTCACGCCCGGCGACATCGAGATCCGCGACGGCAGCCCGCCGCAACCCGCGCCCGCGCGCGCCGGCCATTTCCTGGACCGCGCATCATGAGCGAGGCCACCAACCAGCTCGCGGTCGCGCTGCATTACGATCACGCCGGCGCGCCCCGCGTGGTGGCAAAAGGCAAGGGCGCAATCGGCACCAAGATCATCGAGGTCGCCAAGGCCAACGACATCCCGATCGAGGAGAACGAGGTGTTGGCCGGCGCGCTCTCCAATGTCGAGCTCGGCGACGAGATTCCGGCCGAGCTTTACAAGGCCGTCGCCGAGGTGCTGGTGTTCGTGCTGCGGATGTCGGGCCGGGCACGCTAGCGGGCGCCTTTTCGAGCGAAGTGGACACCGGTTCGCGTGAAGAAAGCGCGACAAACAAGTGAGTCTTATTGCCATCCTTTCACCACGATGGCATCAGCATCGTCGTCAATCCGAACCTGCCCAGGACTTGTCGTGATCCATCGCCGCCATGCGCTCGGTCTGCTTGCTGCCGCCACGATCCTGCCGTCGCGCAGCTTCGCCAACGTGTCCTACCAGCGCAGCGAGTTTCGCGAGGAGCTGCAAAAGCGGTTCTTCGATCTCGGCACCGAGGGCACCTTCGTCGGCTACAAGGTCGACGATTATCTGATCATCGCCAGCGACAAGATCCGCTCGGGCGAGGGCAGGCTGCCGGCCTCGACCTTCAAGATCCCGAACGCGCTGATCGCGCTCGAGACCGGCGTGGTGCAGGATCCCGACAAGGACGTCTTCAAGTGGGACGGCACAACCCGCAGCATCGAGGCCTGGAATAAGGATCACACGCTGCGCTCCGCGCTCGCGGTGTCGGCCTTTCCGGTGTTCCAGGAGATCGCCCGCCGCATCGGTGAGGAGCGGATGAAGAAATATCTCGAGATCATCGACTACGGCAACCGCGACATCGGCGGCGGCATCGACCAGTTCTGGGTGACCGGCAATTTGCGGATCGATCCGGTGCAGCAGATCGATTTCCTCGACCGGCTGCGCCGCGGCGTGCTGCCGGTCGGCAAGCACAGCCAGCAGCTGGTGTGCGACATCCTCCCCGTCACGAAAGTCGGCGAGACCGTCATCCGCGCCAAGACCGGCCTGACCGACAAGGAGCACGGCTCGCTCGGCTGGCTGGTCGGCTGGGCCGAGAAGGGCACCGACATCACGGTGTTCGCGATGAACATGGACTGCAAGACGCAGGCGCAGATCGATGCGCGGATGAGCGTCACGCAGCAATGCCTCACCGATATCGTCGCGCTGTGATGACCTGATCTGCGTGTTCATCGCTGGCTGGCGCTACGTAGCTCGACTAGCATCCTCCGATAAAATCAAGCGGAGGAATCATGCATTCAGCAACAGTCTGGCTCTCGTCGCTCACGCTGGCCGCGGCCGGCGGCTGGCTCGCGGCGACGGTGTTCTCGGCGCCGGCCACCAGCAAGGAGCCGCGCTTCCCGCAGCTCACGATGGAGCAGCTCAGCGACCTGCAAAAACCGCTCGGCGAGCAGATCATGAAGGTGTCGAGCGTCGGCATCGGCGGTCCCTACAATCCGATGATCAGGAGCCCGGTGCTCGGCCAGCGCCTCTACGATCTGTTCTATTATCTGCGCTGGCAGACCTCGGTGCCGACCAGGCTGAACGAGTTCGCGATCCTGATCATCGGCCGGCAGTGGCGCTCGCAGGTCGAGTGGTTCGCGCACGCGCCGCTCGCCGCCAAGGCCGGCCTGCCGCCTGATGTGATCGCTGAGCTGAAGGCCGGCAACCGGCCGTCGAAAATGGCCGACGACGAGGCGGTCGTGTACGACTTCGTCACCGAGCTGACCACGACCAAGAAGGTCTCCGACGAGACCTATGCGCGGGCCAAGAAGATCTTCAACGATCAGCAGATCGTCGACCTCACCGCGGTCGCCGGCAATTACGTGATGGTGGCGATGATCCTGGCGATGGCGGAGGAGACCGTGCCGCCGGGCAAGGAGGAGCCGTTCAAGGTGGGTGAGAAGTAGGGCGCGGCCGGGGGCGGGTGGCTGCCAGCGCAGTCACGAAGGCGGTGCTGTCTCTTATACACATCTGACGCTGCCGACGACCATGG
>NZ_JAQOSR010000012.1:0-80877 GCF_046718885.1 Bradyrhizobium sp. UFLA01-814
GCTCGCACACCGCCCGCTCTTCGACGGCCGACAGGCTGGTCACGAGGTTGTGCGGCCGGTGCGAGCGGTCCTCGACCGTGGTGCGGCCGCGCCAGCGATAGATCGTGGTCTCGCTGACCCCGAGTTCGGCCGCCAATTCGGCGACCGACTTCCTGCTGCGCTGGATGTAGGCACGCGTCTTCGGCGTCGTCGTGGCGTTCGCGTGCAGGTTCAGTTCCATGACACGAGGCGCTCCCTAACAAAGGCCACGCCTCGTTCTACACCGATTCCATCCAACCAATCAGCAGGGATCAAACACTTTCGCAGGGACGACACCGTTTTCGTGGCTACAAATGCGCCAGATAATGCGCGAGCGCAGTGATCTCTTCGTCGCTCAGCGGATAGGCGACATCGGCCATCGCGGCCTGTGCCCCGCCGGAGCGCTGGCCCGACTTGTAATCGTGCAGCGCCTTGACGAGATATTCCTCGCGCTGGCCGGCGATGCGGGCCACCGCCTTGGTGCCGGCAAACGTGTCGCCATGGCATGAGGCGCAGCGGCGGCCGGCGGCGGCCTGCTTGCCCTTTTCGGACAAGTCCGGATTGTCGTCCTTGCCGCCCTTGAACGGCGTCAGCGACGCGAAATATGCGCCGAGATTGCGGATGTCGTCGTTGTTGAGCTGCTCGACGATCGGCTGCATCTGCTCGTTCTTGCGCGCGCCGGCGCGGAAGAACACCAGCTGCCATTGAACGTACTGGTCGAGTTGGCCGGCGAGCGAGGGAATGTTCTCGGTCTGCGAGATGCCGTTGTCGCCGTGGCAAGCGGCGCAGACTTCGGCCTTCGCCTTGCCGGCGGCGACATCGGCGGCGTTGGCGGACGACGCAACTACGATCACCGCCGCGAACAGGATTGCAAAGGACGCAACACGCATTGCCAGTTTTCTCCACGGGTCATTGCCGGGCTTGGCCCGGCAATCCATCTGGCTTGCAGAGGGGTTTTTGTTTGGATGGATGCCCGGATCAAGTCCGGGCATGACGAGTCTGTTCCGTCGTTGGGCTTGCCGAACCACGTAAAGGGGGCTGCGGCTGCCTGATCGGCCACCGCAGCCCCGCATTGTTTCAACCGTTACTTCTTGCTGTAGCTGATGCGATAGATCGCACCGGCCCAGTCGTCGGCGACGAGGATCGAGCCATCCTTGTCGAGCAGGATGTCGGCGGGACGGCCGAGATAGCCCTGGTCACCCTCAATCCAGCCCGAAGCGAAGATGTCCTGCTTGGCGTTCTTGCCGTCGGGGCTCGCGGTGATCTTCACGATGCGGCCGCCCTGGTACTTGTGCCGGTTCCAGGAGCCGTGCTCGGCGATCAGGATGCTGTTCTTGTACTCGGCCGGGAATTGGCTGCCGGTATAGAACTTCATGCCGAGCGGCGCGACGTGCGCACCGAGATTGTAGACCGGCGGGGTGAACTCCGAGCACTTGTGGCCCATCGCGAACTTGGTGTCCGGCAGGTTACCCTGGTGGCAATAGGGATAGCCGAAGTGCTCGCCGATCTTCGAGATCATGTTGAGCTTGTCGCTCGGCAGGTCGTCGCTGATCCAGTCGCGGGCATTCTCGGTGAACCAGTACTTGCCGGTGCGCGGATCGACGTCGCCGCCGACCGAGTTACGCACGCCAAGCGCCCAGATCTCCGCGTTGCCGGTCTTCGGATCGACGCGGCGGATCTGCGACACGGAGGTCGGCGGGATGCCGATGTTGAAGGGCGGGCCGAACGGAATGTAGAACCAGCCGTCCTTGTCGACGGCGATGTATTTCCAGCCATGCGCCGCGTAGGACGGCATGTCGTCATACACCACCTTGCCGCTGCCGAGATTGTCGAGATTTGCCTCGGCGTTGTCATACTTGATCAGCTTGTCGACCGCGATGACGTAGAGCGCGCCGTCGCGGAAGGCGAGGCCGGTCGGCATGTTGAGGCCCTTGAGGATGGTTTTGACCTCTTTCTTGCCGTTGTTGTCCTTGATCGCATAGACGTTGCCGAGCCCGAACGAGCCGACGAACAGCGTACCCTTGTCGCCCCAGGCCATCTGCCGCGCGGCGAGCACGTTCGAGGCATAGACCTCGATCTTGAAGCCCGGCGGCAGCTTGATCTTCTTCATCATCGCCGCGAGCTCGGAATCGGACGCGCCGGTCGGCGGACCGGACGGCGGGGCAAGGCCCTTCTGCGCCTCGGTCTCATCGCCGAGGAACCAGTCATCCGGCGGATGGGTCCAGAATTCCTTGGTGCCCGATTCGTACTTCTTCAGCGCACGATTCTTGTCTGTCTGTTGCTGCGCACTGGCGAAGGTCGTCCCCGCCAGCAGCGCGATCGCCGCGAACGCAAGTATTGATCGATTGAAAGCGGATTTCATCGCGTCACTCCCCTACGCAAGCCGTTGCAGCTTGCCTGTTATTGATTTTGAACGCCCTGAGAGATGATGGTGGCGGTCTGTGAGGTAGGTCAGACGGCAAAATGGTAGCACATCCATCGACGCTGAAAAGCGCGTGGAGCGGTGTGCGCTGCGTCAAAACTAGTTGAGACGAGATTTGAGACGAAGTTTTCCTGAGCAGCCTGCCTGATTACAAGGCATTCTGCACCGCAACGTGATATTCGAATGAAGCTAACGCTCGTGATCGCCGCTATCGCGACGACAGGCGCGCCAGACCGAGCGCTTGCGCCTTGGCCTTCGACAGCGGCCTGAACAACACGCTGCGCCGCTGCCCGCTCGTGATCGCCGCGATCTTGAAGCCGTCATCGGCGGCGATGATGTCGCCGGTCCGAAGCGTCATGTCGTCCTCGATCGCGATCGGCGACAGGCCGGTGGACGCGCCGGCGCTGCACGAGCATTGCGGCACCATCTCGCGCTGGAAGCGGAATGCATTGGCGAGCGTCTTGTAGGTCTCGCCCGCTTCGGTTCTGGCGCTGTCGATATCGGACCCGGAGTACAGCTTCACCTCGGCGGCGGGACAGGCCGCCTCGCATGCCTTGACGTCCGCCGTCTCGCTCACGCGCGACAGCGGAAAGAAGCGGCCGTCGCAGGTCCTGACGCAGAAGTTTTGCTGGCCGCCCCGGTGCGACCGCGTCGTGATGTAGACCCGCGCTCGCGGCCGTTCGGCCGACTCGAAGTCAGGCGCCGGCCCAAAGCCAAAGCCGGGCATGGGAGAGAAGCTGGGCGCCGGGGCATACGCCGAGTCGCTCGGCAATTGCTGCGCCGATACGCCCGAACATGTCCAGACGCCGACGAGCACGACCAGCGCAGCAACGTTTGCGCGAGCCAAGCGGCGATTTAACCCGGGAGCCGGCTTCCAACTGATCGACATCGTTCACGCGCTTGCCGCGCCGGCAAAACCGGCCGCAACCATTCCAACGTCAACACAACCACAGATTTCTATCAGTTTTGAGAATGCATCGTCTGTCGGTTAACAAAAGCCGGAAACCGCCACGACGGGCCGCGGCATCTTGACCTCGCGATCGCGGCTTGGAGATGCGGCCTGCGGCCGGACAGCAAGAAGCCCGCGCCAACGGGCGGGGCCTCATCAGCGGGCCTTCATCAGACTGTCAGCTCGGTCAGCGAGAAGTTTTGGAGCGGGCGAAGGGGCTCGAACCCTCGACCCCGACCTTGGCAAGGTCGTGCTCTACCACTGAGCTACACCCGCATCCGAAATGGCGGCGATCGCTCGCCGGCAACGGCAGACCTATGCCAAAAGCTGTCTGTGAATGCAACACAAGAGCGCGGTCCGAACCTCACGAAATCGCACGGTTTCTCTAAAAATTGACCCCGAATCGGCCGAAACCGGCCGTGCCGCCGATTTCTTTTTAGATTTCCGCCGGAACCTGCCTCAGGGCCATCTCATCCCGGAGCGATTCGAGCCAGGTCTCGAACCAGCCGGTCAGCGTCTGCGTCAGCTCGACGCGGCGGGTCGGGTCGCAATCGAACACGGCCGACCATTCGATAAACGCCCGGTCGCCGTCGATCACCGGGGTTACCCGCAGGGTCGCGCTGAAATCCGTCACCGGCAGGGTCGGGGTGTCGACAAATTCGTAGGTCTGGAAGCGTTCGACGTCGGACTGCGCGAGCAGCCGCTGCCGGATCCGCCGCTCCCGGTACAGCACATTGCGCACGGCCCCGACGCTATCGCCGGATTTGCCGTCCTCGATCTCGCTCGTCCCCGCGCCATGGACCCAGACCGGGTAATTGTTGAAATCGCGGATGATTTTCCAGACCTCGCCGGCCGGCTGCTCGAACACCGTGCTGTAATAGGCCTTTGCCACGGGCGCTCCCCTGCTGCCATGAAGGATCGCCATCATCGGCCGTTCCGCGGCACCAACCCACCCGATCTCCGATGGAACGGGACCGGCGGCCAAGCGATTGAATTTTGCTGGCTGACTGCCATTTACGGAGCATGATCCCGGAAACCGGTTCCCCCTTTTCCGGGATCATGCTCTAGCTGACAGAACGGCTGAACGTGCCGTTCCGGGCGTGCTAGAACGCCCCCGGATTTCCGACCTCAGAAGCAGGCGAGGACAACGTGACGATAATGGAGCAGGGCGGCCCCACGCCCGAGGCAGCGCCCGATCTGATCAAGGAGACGACGACCCAGACCTTCGTCAAGGACGTCATCGAGGAATCGCGCCGTCAGCCGGTCATGATCGACTTCTGGGCGCCGTGGTGCGGTCCCTGCCGCCAGCTCACGCCGATCCTGGAAAAGGCGGTTCGTAACGCCAAGGGCCGGGTCAAGCTGGTCAAGATGAACATCGACGAGCATCCGCAGATTCCCGGCCAGATGGGCATCCAGTCGATCCCGGCCGTGATCGCCTTCGTGGGCGGCCAGCCCGCCGACGGCTTCATGGGCGCGGTGCCGGAGAGCCAGATCAACGCCTTCATCGAGAAGATCACCAAGGGCGTGCCGGCCGCCGGCGAGCCCAATCTCACCGAGATCCTGGCCGAGGCCGACGCCGTGCTTGCCGAGGGCGACGCCGCCCAGGCCGCGCAGATCTATGCCGAGGTGCTGGCGCACGACGCCACCAACATCGCGGCCCTCGCCGGCCTCGCCAAGTGCTACGTCACGTCGGGTGCGATGGAGCAGGCCAAGCAGACGCTGGCGATGGTTCCGGAATCCAAGCGCAACGACGCCGCGGTGAAGGCGGTGCAGGCGGCGATCGATCTCGCCGAACAGGCGGAAGCGGTCGGCCCGGTCGCGGAGCTGGAACAGAAAGTCGCCGCAAACCCGCTCGATCATCAGGCCCGATTCGATCTCGCCACCGCGCTCAATGCGATGGGCAAGCGCACGGAGGCGACCGAGCAATTGCTCGCCATCGTCAGGCGTGACCGCAAGTGGAACGACGACGGCGCGCGCAAGCAGCTGGTGCAGTTCTTCGAGGCGTGGGGCGGCACCGATGAGGCAACCGTCGAGGGGCGCAAGCGGTTGTCGACCATCCTGTTCTCGTAAAGCACGCCCGTCACAGCAGCGGGACCGCAGATGCCGATCAATGCCGAATATCGCGGACCCGGCGAGCTCCCGGAGGTGATTCCGGTGTTCCCGCTGCCCGGCGCGTTGCTGCTGCCGCGCGGCCAGATGCCGCTCAACATCTTCGAGCCGCGATATCTCGCGATGATCGACGACGCGCTGCGCGACGGCCATCGCCTGATCGGCATGATCCAGCCCGACGTGGCGCATTCGCAGAAAGAGGCGAAGCCGGCCCTGTTCCGGATCGGCTGCGTCGGCCGCATCACCCAGCTCGCCGAATCCGGCGACGGCCGCTACATCCTGGAGCTGACCGGCGTGGCGCGCTTCAAGGTGGTCGAGGAGCTCACCGTGCAGACGCCGTACCGGCAGTGCAAGGTCGACTTCTTCTCCTTCGTCGGCGACTTCACCGCGCGCAAGGGCGAGGAGGCCGTCGACCGCAAGGCGCTGCTCGAAGTGCTGGCCGATTTCCTCGAAGCCAACAATCTGAAGGTCGACTGGGAAGGTATCGAGTCCGCGCCCAACGAGGCGCTGGTCAACGCGCTGGCGATGATGTCGCCCTATGGTCCGGCCGAGAAGCAGGCGATGCTCGAGGCGCCGGACCTGAAGACCCGCGCCGAGATCCTGATCGCGGTTACCGAGATGGATCTCGCCAAGAAGCGCACCTCGGGCGACCCGCCGGTGCAGTAAGGCGCTTTCGAGCGAAGCGGCTACCGGTTCGCGTGAAGAAAGCGCGGCAGACCAAAAAGCGTCTCGCCCATCAGCGATTGCGCAGTTGCTTGCGGCCGGTGAACATCGCGCGCACCAGGTTCTGACGCTGCAGCAAGCCGACCACGATGACCCCGAGCACGTGCAGGGCGACCAGGATGATGACCGCATCCGAGGCATAGGCGTGGGTGTCCTCGACCCACCAGACACCGAAGAAGGTCACGGTGACCTCCATCGCGCCCGTGATTGTCGAGATCGCAAGCAGGAACAGCAGCGCCACCAGCATCACGGTGCCCGCGGGGTTGAGCCCGATATAGCGCCCGGTGATGCCGCGGCGGAGATTCCAGATGTAGCGCGGCGCCGCGCGCAGGCGGATGCCGAGCCTGCCGAAACGCGCGTAGCGCGTGCCAGCAAAGCCCCAGATCAGCCGGAACGCCAGCAGCCCGATCACCGAATAACCCGCCAGCCGGTGCAGCCGGTCATAGGTGCTGGGCGTCACCCAGGCGACCAGGACGAGGATGGCGAGCGCCCAGTGCCACAGCCGTAGCGGCAGGTCCCAGACCTGCACGCTGGTCGCGCCGCGGGCGCCCGGCGCCGCCTTCGTCATCGCGCCTGCTTCACTTCGCGATGGTGTGCTTCAGGCTGAGATCTTCCGGGCTGTAGAACAGCTCGTAGAGCTTGCCTTCCTTGACGCCGTACACCTCGTAGCAGGAGCCCTCGATCTTCGACCGGCGCACCTCATAGCCGAGCGCCTTGGCCTTGGCTTCGGCTTCGCTTGCCGGCTTCCACGACGCCTTGTCGAGCTTGGTGCAATTCTTGTAGCCGTCGGCGAACGCCGCCGATCCGGTCAGCCCAAGAACGCTCCCAAGGACGCATGCTGCAAGCGCAGCGCTCAAAATCACTCTCACGCGTATCTCCCCTCCGTTGACAATCATGCCCACAACGCCTTCGCGCAGGGCACATGCGTGAAGAATGCTGAGGCGATTGCCAAGTCAAGGAAGCGCCGCGGAGGCTGGCTTTAGAGGAATTCTAACGGTCGCGAAAACCGCTTTGCGCTCTACGCGCAGTTTGGTTTTGACGGCGTGCTGCGGCCTTACGCCTCATGCGTATCGGGGCCGCCCGGCGCAGCCGGTCGATCAGGACGCGGCACCCGCCATTGCGAGACGAACCGCAGGCCGTTCGGCCGCTGCCGGGGTTCGCCCGCCGATCATCTGTGCGACCTTCTCGCTCTGCACCGGCGGGCTGAAATGGAAGCCCTGCACTTCCACGCAGGCGTCGGCGCGGAGGATGTCGAGCTGCTCCCTGGTTTCGACGCCTTCGGCCGTCGTGGTCTTGCCGAGGCTGACGGCAAAGCGAACGATCGCGCGCGCGATCCGGCGCGACTCGTCCGATGCGCCGGAGAGCTCGGAGACGAAGCTGCGGTCGATCTTGACCTTGTCGAACGGAAACTTCTGCAAGAAGCTCAGCGACGAGTAGCCGGTGCCGAAATCGTCGAGCGCGATCCGCACCCCGAGATCGTGCAGTTGGCTAAGCGCGGTAAACACCGCTTCGCTGTCCTGAATGATGGCCGTTTCGGTGACCTCGAGCTCGAGGCGCTCCGGCGAAATTCCGGCACTCGCCAGCGCGTGCACGATCACCGGGACCAACTCCGGACTCCTGAACTGCACAGGCGACAGGTTGATCGCGATCTTGAGGTCGTCGGGCCATTTGGCGGCTTCCGCACACGCGGTGCGCAGCACCCATTCCCCGAGCGGCACGATCAGGCCGGTCTCCTCCGCCAGCGGAATGAACTGCGCCGGAGATACCATGCCGCGTTGCGGATGGTGCCAGCGGAGCAGCGCCTCGAAGCCGCAGGTCTCCCCGCTCGCGACATGGATGAACGGCTGATAGTGCAGCTCGAACTCGCCATTGGCGAGCGCACTACGCATGTCGCGCTCGAGACTGCGCCGGGCCTGCAGCAGCCGATCGAGCTCCGGCTCGAAGAAGCGGAACGAGCCGCGCCCGCCGCTCTTGGCCGAGTAAAGCGCGAGATCGGCGCTGCGCAGCACCTCGTCCGAATCGGTGCCGTCGCGCGGTGCGATCGCAATGCCGATGCTGGTCGTGGTGGTCACCCGGTGATCACCGAGATCTATCGGCTCGCTCAGCGCCTTCCTGATCTTCTCGGCGAGCAGGCCTGCTTCCGTGACCGGATCGCCGACATAGTCGATCACCGCGAACTCGTCGCCGCCGAGCCGCGCAACCAGCGTCGTATCGCTGACGCACCTGCGCAAGCGCGCGGCCACCGACTTCAGCAGCGCATCGCCCGCCGGATGCCCGAGCGTGTCGTTGACGTCCTTGAAGCGGTCGAGATCGAGCATCAGCACCGCAAGGCTCGGTCCGCCGCACCGGGCACCGGAGAGCGCGCGCTCCATCCATTCCTTGAGCAGCACGCGATTCGGCAGATCGGTCAGCGCGTCGTGCTGCGCCATATAGGTGATCTTGGCCTCGGAGCGCCGCTGCTCGGTGACGTCGCGATGCGTCGCCACCCAGCCGCCGCCGGGCATCGGCTGCCGCGTCACGCAGATCAGGCGGCCGTCGGCGAGCTCGTCGACCCGGCTGCTGATCTCGCCGGCCGGGAGCGCGTTCAATGTCGCGAGCACCTGCGTCGCGGCGCTGTCGCTGGTCTCGCCCTTGAGAATGCCGTTGGCGATGCGATGCCTGATGATCTCGCGATGGGCCGTGCCGGGCAGCAGCAATTCCGGCGGCAGCCGGTACATCTTGGCGTAGCGATCATTGCAAACGACGAGGCGCTTCTCCGCATCGAACATGCAGAGGCCCTCGCCCATGTGGTTGATCGCGGTATCCAGCCGGAACCTCTGCTCCTCCAGCTCCTTCTGCGACGCCTCGACCTGCTGTCGCGCCGACGAAAGCTGGCTGATGATCTCCTCGAAGCGGCGGGTGCGAAGCGCCAGCCGGCGATCCGCGAGCACGCCGACCAGGCTCATCCCGAGCACCGACAGCGCCACGCCGGCGATCACGATGGCGAGGAAGGCAGGCGAGAGCGACAGGGCCGCCGGAGCCTGCAACGGATCCGGGACGATCTCGACCGCGCCCATCGCGGTGAAATGATGCGACACGATCGCAAGCGTCAGCAGCAGCGCCGCGACGAGCGACATCCAGCGGTCCTGACGGCGGACCGCGATCGCCAGCGCAGCGTAGCCGAACAGCATGCCGAGCACGACGGAGGCCGCCACGAGATCGAGCGACCAGACCACGTGGCCCGGTACTTCCAGCGCCCACATCCCGAGATAGTGCATGCTGGCGATGCCGGCTCCGATCACGGCGCCGCCGACCGGCGCGCGCCAGCGGCTGGAGTCGCTGGCGGCAAGGCCAAGGCCGCCGGATGTCAGCATCATCGCCGCGGCGAGCGACAGCGCGGTGAGGACGATGCCGTATCCGGTCGGGATTCCCGGCTCATAGGCCAGCATGGCGATGAAATGCGTTGCCCAGATGCCGTAACCGATGGCGGCTCCCGCGATCGCAATCCAGATCAGCCGCGTCCTCGCCTGCGATGCAATTGCACGATGAAAAATATTGACGGCCACAATGCTGGCGACGAAGCAGACCAGTCCGGCGAGCAGAACGAGCCGCCAGTCATGCTCACCTGAAAGGCACGTAAAAACACGAAACATGCGTCGGTCCATGGTTGTCCGTACGCACAGGCTAGGCTGATTGAATTGTATTCTCGATAATATTCTGCAACTTTCAGTGGCATGGTTATCCGCGCGTAAGCCGATTCCGCACCGAAATTGATGACTCCATAAATTTCACAATCATGCGCGATCCGCGCGGCTTATCCTGCCAGCGGAACGAGTACGGTTTCACCGGTTGCAACCAGCGAGGTCTCACCCTGCTCGTTCTCCGCAAAAAGTTCCGCGCGCGCGAAGACCTGCCTGCGTCCGGCACGCAATGTGGTGCCTTTCGCGATGAAGCAGCGGCCCAGCGCGGGCTTCAGGCAATTCATCGAGAAATGCGATGCGGTGACGGAACCTGCGATCGACGCCGCGGCAAAGCCGCAGGCGGTGTCGAGCAGCGCCGCGATCATTCCGGCGTGCAGGTGTCCCGCATATTGGGTGAGATCGTCGCGCCAAGGCATGCGCAGTTCCACCGTGCCGGTGCCGGCGGAGACGACCTCGAAGCCGGCAAGCCGATTGAAGGCCGCCGACGCATTGGTCGCAACGAGACGTTCGAGATCGACGCCCGGGCCAGTCGTCATGTAAAACTCCATTGCGGAGGCCGCCGCTCGAGATTCGCCCTGACGGCCTCGATGTGATTGGGCGAGCCGAGCAGAAACGCCTGTTCGGCGGTTTCGGCTGCAAGTCCGGTCGCCGCATCGCGATCGGCTGCAAGATTGAGCAGCCGCTTGGCGGCGCGGATCGCATCCGGGCTGCGGTCCGCGATCGCGCGCGCCGTCTCCAGCGCGGCCTCGCGCGGCTGTTCGACGATCCGGGTGGCGAAGCCGTACCCGAGCGCGTCGTCCGCGGAAAAGACGCGCGCAGTATAGGTGAGTTCACGGACCACATCCTCGCGCGCGAGATGGCGCATCAGCTGCGTGCCGGCCATGTCGGGCACCAACCCCCATTTGGCCTCGATGATCGCAAGGCGTGTGCCGGGTGCGAGATATCTGATGTCGGCACCGAGCATCAGCTGAAAGCCGCCGCCGAACGCGATGCCGTGGACGGCGGCGATCACCGGCACCGGCAGCTCGCGCCAGAGCCACACCAGATGCTGCGCAAAGTTCGCAATGCCGTGGGTCCGCCGGCCGAGATCGGCAAAGGGCAGGATGGATTCGCCCTCCGTCGTTGCGATCAGACGCTCCATGTCGAGGCCGGCGCAGAAGGCCTGCCCTTCGCCCGAGAGCACCACAGCGCGGAGCTTGCGGTTGTCCGCGAGCTGCGCACCGATTTCGGCGATCGCGGCGAACATCGCCGGATCGAGCGCATTGAGCTTGTCCGGGCGGTTGAGCCTGACGTCCGCGACGCCATCGGCGATGCTGAGGCTGATGCGATCGCTCGTCATGATCGCCCTCGCTAGTAGCCGGCGGCGGCGAGCGCCACCACGGCGCTCATCGCCATCCAGCCGAAGTGGCGGCCGCGGGTCGCCACCGCGTTGGCGAGCGCCGCGACGCCGAACACGACGCCGAGCGTCGCCACGATCCAGTGCCGCGCGGCGTCGGAGGCCATCGCAGGCGCGGCGATCAGCAGCACGCCGCCGCCGATCCAGGCGACGGTGCCGGCCTGATAGACCAGGCGTAGCAAGAGCCGCAGCCGCGGCGGCTCGACGGTGGCGCGCGCGAATATCCTGGTCTCGCCGAGCACGCCATGGATCAGGCTGACCAGAATGGCGACGATGCCGGCGCCCTGCAGCAGAAGATCACGCATCGCGAAGCCTCCATACACTACTGTATGGATATGATACCAGCCGCTGGCGCCTGTCAATACACTTGTGTATGGTGGGCGGCGCGGATGGGGAACCATGACGGAACAGCTCTCGGTCAAGGACTGGCTCGATCAGGGCCTGAAGACGCTGGCGCGACGCGGCTTCACGGCGCTCAAGGCCGAGCCGCTGGCCAAGGCCATGGGCGTCTCGCGCGGCAGCTTCTACTGGCATTTCGCCGACATCGGCGCCTACCGCGCGGCGATCCTGACCCATTGGCGCGAGGTCGCGGCCGAGCAGGTGATCGCCGAGCTCGAGACCATTCCGGAAGGCGGCGACGCGCTGGCGCTGTTGCTGCGCCGCGCCTTCTCGGCGCGGCTGGCGCTGGAACGCGCGGTGCGCAGCTGGGCCACCGCCGATGCCGTGGCGCGCGCCGCCGTGCTCGAGGTCGACCAGCGCCGGATCGGCTATATCGAAACCCTGCTCCGTCAGGCCGGAGTCGACGACGACGTGGCGCGCGGCCGGGCGCAGATCTTCTACTGGGCGTTCATCGGCTACGCGCTGTCCGAGCAGGCGCTGCCGAAGCCGCGTCAGCAGGCCGCGATCGACGAGCTGCTGCGGATGGCCAAGCGCTGACAGCTGACATTTGGATGTGCTAGATCACGGCGAGCCGGAGAGTCCCATGAATTCCACGACCGATCATCTCGAAAGCACCGCCGACCCAAAACTGCTGGAAATCCTGGTGTGCCCGATCACCAAGGGGCCGCTGGAGTTCGACGCCGCGCGGCAGGAGCTGATCTCGCGCTCGGCCAAGCTCGCCTATCCGATCCGCGACGGCATCCCGATCATGCTGCCGGAAGAGGCGAGGAAGATCGATTGATGTCAGCGTAGCCCGGATGAAGCGCAGCGCAATCCGGGGAAGTCTCACCGCTGAAAGGCCGGTCCCGGATTTCGCGGAGCCTGTCATCGGGCGCGCATTCGCGCGACCCGTTGGCTTCATCCGGGCTACGGAACCTCCACAACAGCTACAGCGCCTCGCCCTTCAGCAGCCGCGGCACCTCGCCTGACAGTCCCGCCGCCTGGCGGATGAACATCTCCTTCAACGGCGGCGCGCGATCGACGAGCCCGAGGCCAATGTCGCGCACGGTGCGCAGCAGCGTCGATTCGTTGGAGAACAGGAAGTTCAGCGAGTTGGTGGCAACGCCCATCGCCATCGTATCGAAGCGCCGCCAGCGCTGGTAGCGCTCGAGCACGTCGGCCTGGCCGAGGTCCATGCCGAGCCGCGCCGCATCGACCACGACCTCGGCGAGCGCAGCGACGTCCTTCAGGCCCATATTGAGCCCCTGCCCCGCGATCGGATGGATCACATGCGCGGCGTCGCCGATCAACGCCAGCCGTTCGGCGATGAACGAGCGCGCGACGAAATAGCCGAGCGGAAACGCGCGCGGCTTGTCGAGCGGCTTGATCTCGCCGAGATGCAGGCCGAAGCGCTGCTCGAGCTCGGCGTGGAATAGCTCTTCGTTCAAGGCGACGATACGCGCGGCGGCCTTGCGCGTCTCGGTCCACACCAGCGACGAGCGATTGCCGGTCAGCGGCAGGATCGCGAACGGCCCGGCGGGCAGGAAATGCTCCTCGGCGCGGCCGCGATGTTCGCGCTCGTGCCCGACCGTGACCACGATGCCGGACTGGTTATAGTCCCAGCCATGGGTCGCAATCCCGGCGCGCTCGCGCAGCTTCGAGCGCGCGCCGTCGGCGGCAACCAGCAGGCTCGCATCGATCACGGTGCCGTCGGCCAGCGTAACGCTGACGCCGTCGGGCCGCGACGCGAAGCTCGACACCGCGGTGGCGCGCAGCTCGACGCCCTCGGCTTCGGCACGGCTCGCGAGCGCATCGATCAAATAGCGGTTCTCGACCATATGGGCGAACGGCTCGCCGGGCTCGACATTGCCGGCGAAGGTCAGGAACACCGGGCGCGTCGCGTCCTCCAGTCTGGAGTCGGTCACGACCATATCGGTGATCGGCTGCGCGGTCGGCGCCACCTGGCCCCAGACGCCGAGGGTCTCGAACAGCCGCCGGCAGGCCGCCACGATCGCGGTCGCGCGCGGATCGCGGCTCGGACGCTGGCTCAGCGCCGGATCGGCCACGATGACCGGGATGTCCGGCCCAAGCCCCTGGCGCAGCGCCACGGCCAGCGCCAACCCTGCAAATGCGCCCCCGCAGATGACAATACTTCGCTGTGCCGGCATGCGATCCTTACTCGATTACGCCATCAAAGGAGACTTGCTACCTGATATTAGCTGGGCGAAACAGAGTTTAGAAACAAGGGCGGCTAACAGCCCCAATCGTCATTCCGGGGCCTATCCATGTCCAAGAGCCTGATCGACCTGCTGTCCATCCTCGATCTCGAGCAGCTCGAGGTGAATTTGTTCCGCGGCAACAGCCCGAAGACGAGCTGGCAGCGCGTGTTCGGCGGCCAGGTGATCGGCCAGGCGATGGTGGCGGCCTGCCGCACCGTCGAGGGCCGGCTGCCGCACTCGATCCATTGCTACTTCATCCTGCCCGGCGATCCGCAGATCCCGATCATCTACCAGGTCGAGCGGCTGCGCGACGGCAAGAGCTACACCACCCGCCGCGTCACCGCGATCCAGCACGGCAACGCGATCTTTTCCATCATGGTGTCGTTCCATGCCGAGGAAGAGAGCAACTTCAATCATCAGGAGAAGATGCCCGACGTGCCGCCGCCGGAGAAGCTGACCGCGGAGGAGGTGTCGAAGCAGCCGATGTTCAAGGAGATGCCGGAGTTCATCCGCCGCTATTACGAGAGCGACCGGCCGATCGAGCTGCGCCCGGTCGAGCTCGGCCGTTATTTCGGTCAGAAGATTGACGACGGCCGCATCCATGTCTGGATCCGCACCGCGGCCAAGCTGCCCGACGATCCGGCACTGCATCTGTGCGCGCTCGCCTATGCGTCGGATTTCTCGCTGCTCGATGCTGTGATGGCGCGCTACGGCCGCACGCTGTTCGACAAGCGCATGATGCCGGCAAGCCTCGATCACGCGATGTGGTTTCACCGCCCGTTCCGCGCCGACGAATGGCTGCTCTACGCGCAGGATTCGCCGAGCGCGCAGTCAGGCCGCGGCCTGACGCGCGGCCTGATCTTCAAGCCCGACGGCACCTTGGTGGCCTCCGTCGCGCAAGAAGGTTCGGTGCGCGAGCGAAAGGCGTAGAGCTCACGCTCGAACAGAGCCGGTCGGCACGATGAGATCGCGTTTACTGGCCGGCGTAGGCGCCGCGCTCGGTCAGCGCGAATTGCGAGACGAACCAGTTGCCGTACCAGCGCAGCACCCACGGAATCGGGATCAGGAAGCCGCAGGCGATCGTGAACACGATGGTTCGCCACAGCACCTCGATGCCGGACGCGTTGAAGCTGACCTCGCGGCGTGTGCCGTCGATGTTGCGGCAGATCCAGCGCATCCAGGCGGTCAGCACCCAGGCCCAGCCGATGATGGTGATGGCCGAGACCACCATCGCCACGTACCAGCCGACATAGGCGACCGGGCTGCCCTTGAACGAGATCGGCAGGTCCTGGCCGCTCGAGCTGAGATGGCCGATGATCCAGCGCACGATCATCCAGCTCAGGAAGCCCTGCAACAGCAGCGAGAGCAGCGTTACGATGTTGCTGTTGGCCGCACCGGCATAGGTCAGAAGGCCGAGCACGATGAAGACCCACCAGATGTCGAGCGGCTGCCCGGTGAAGGCGAAATGCGGCCGGCCCGGCACGCGGATATAGGGGATCGCAAAGCGGTACAGGCCGGTCGCGGTCCACGGCGCCGGGATGACGAGAATCTGGCCGATGAACATCAAGAGGCTGCGTCCGAACAGGCCCCAGATCGGGAAGTCGGCCGACAACGTGCCTCCGCTGTAGCTTCCGGACGCCACCACCGGCGGCGGTCCGCCGGCCTGCGGAAATGCCGGCGGCGCGTCGGCGCTCGGGACGAGGCCCGGAATCTCCCCGGCCTTCTGCCAGCCGGCCATGCCCTCGGTCCACACCAGGGTGTCGGCCCCGACCATGCCCCGGGTGATCAGGTCGCGGAGCTGGGTTTCAGGCAGGGGGCCCTTTTGCTGGCCTTCGGATGCATAAAACCAGTTTCGGTTCGACATTTCTTGTTTCCTCGGGGCGCGCGCAGGGACACGCGATAGGCGAAACGAACCAGCAAGACCGCTGGCCGGGGCGGGAAAGCCACATTGTGGCGGAGCGTTTCCAATCCGTACAGTGAGGGAGCTCACGCGCTGCGCATGTTTTCCGCTTCAACCTGCAAGTTTTTTATGCCATTTGCCCAGAAAGCTGCCAGATTTGGCGGACGCGAAATGCCGGCTCGGGGATGGCAAATTGCCGCTCCGGGAGGCAGCAGGTGCCGGCTCGCGGGACGGCAAGTTCCGCTCCGGGGACGGGCGCACACGGAAAACCTCAAGGGAATGAAGGCCTGAACCATGAAACTCGTCGTCGCGATCATCAAACCGTTCAAGCTCGATGAGGTGCGCCAGGCGCTGACAGCGATCGGCGTCCACGGCATGACTGTGACCGAGGTGAAGGGCTATGGCCGCCAGAAGGGTCATACCGAGATCTATCGCGGCGCCGAATATGTCGTGAACTTCCTGCCCAAGCTTCGGATCGAGATCGCCGTCGATACCGAGCTCGCCGACAAGGCGGTCAGCGTCATCACCCAGCACGCCCGCACCGGCCAGATCGGCGACGGCAAGATCTTCGTGACGCCGATCGACCACGCGCTGCGCATCCGCACCGGCGAGACCGACAACGACGCGCTCTGAGCTTTATCAAGATCACCGCCGGCAACGACGCCGGCGCACGCCACAACCACACGCCAAGAAACGACGACCGCCGGGGAATGATGATGGGGGCACGAGCTCTTCGTGCAGCGATGTCAGCTGCGCCGATCACTGCTGCAATCCTGTTCGCACAGGCCACGCCGGCCTTCGCGCAAGACTCGGCATCCGGCTCCGGCATCAACGCCGCCGACACCGCCTGGATGATCGTCGCCACCGCGCTGGTGCTGATGATGACGATCCCGGGACTGGCGCTGTTCTATTCCGGCATGGTGCGCAAGAAGAACGTGCTGGCGACGATGGCGCAGAGCCTCACCGCCGTTGCGCTGGTCTCGATCCTCTGGGTCACTTTCGGCTATTCGCTGAGCTTCGTCGGCGACGGTCCATGGCTGGGCTCGCTCGATCGCTGGTTCCTGGCCGGCATCACCATGGACAGCATCAATCCGGCGGCGAAGACCATCCCCGAAGCGCTGTTCATGCTGTACCAGATGACGTTCGCGATCATCACGGTGGCGCTGGTCGCAGGCTCGGTCGCCGACCGCATGCGGTTCTCCGCCTATGTGCTGTTCTCGATCGGCTGGTTTGTCTTCGCCTATGTGCCGCTGGCGCATTGGGTGTGGGGCGGCGGCTTCCTCGCATCGGCGGGCGTGCTGGATTTCGCCGGCGGCCTCGTGGTGCATCTCTCCGCCGGCATCAGCGGCCTGGTCGCGGCCAAGGTGATGGGCAACCGCCACGGCTATGGCCATGACAATCTTTCGCCGTTCGATCTGTCGCTCGCCGTGGTCGGCACCGGCCTGCTCTGGGTCGGCTGGTTCGGCTTCAACGGCGGTTCGGCGCTCGCAGCCAATTCGCGCGCGGTGATGGCGATCACCGCCACCCATCTTGCGGCCTGCGCCGGCGCGCTGACCTGGGGCGCGATCGAATGGGCGACGCGCCGCAAGCCGTCGGTGCTCGGCATGATCTCGGGCGCGGTCGCGGGGCTCGGCACCATCACCCCGGCATCCGGCTTCGTCGCGCCGTGGCACGGCGTCATCATCGGCATCATTGCCGGCCTGGTCTGCTTCTGGGCCTGCACCTGGCTGAAGCATCGCTTCAAGTATGACGACTCGCTCGATGTGTTCGGCGTGCACGGCATCGGCGGCCTGACCGGCACGCTGCTTGCCGGCGTGTTCGCGGCCTCGGCGATCGGCGGCACGTCCGGCCTGCTCGAGGGCAATCCGAAGCAGCTGCTGATCCAGCTCTACGGCGTCGCGGCCACCTTTGTCTGGTGCGGCGGCGTCACCTTCGTGCTGCTCAAGCTGGTCAGCGCCTTCGTCCCGCTGCGCGTCTCGATGCAGCAGGAGCTGGAGGGCCTCGACATCTCGCAGCACGGCGAAGCGCTGCAGTAGCAGCCGAGCTCGTATCGGCGGGACGAGATGGGCGCTGCGCGGGCGAATTCGTAAAACAACCCCATGCAAAGTACCCGCGCGCCGCGACGTCACGCTGCACGGGACAGTTCAGGCTTGCACGACACATAAGTATATGCTTATGTGTCGGCATGGTCGACACCGATATCTTCAAGGCGCTGGCCGATCCGACCCGCCGCAAGGTCTTTGAGAAGCTGGCCGACGGCAGCCTGAACGCCAGCGCCTTGCGCGACGGACTCGAGATCAGCCAGCCGGCGATGTCGCAGCATCTGGCGGTGCTGCGCGCGGCAGGACTGGTGCGCGAGCAGCGACAGGGCCGCTTCGTGAACTATGAGGTTGACCCGGACGGCATCGCCAGCATCGGGACCTGGCTCGCCCGCTACCGCGCCTATTGGCCGAAGCGCATCGAAGCGCTCTCCGACCTCTTGAAGGACATGGATCAATGAGCGACACGGTTGAGCCTGACGCCGACGCGGCCCTGGTGATCGAATACGAGCTCGACGCACCGCCTGAGAAAGTATGGCGCGCCGTCACCATTCCAGCCCTGCGCGAACGCTGGTTGCCGGATTGCGATCTCGCTCGCGCCGAACCTGAATCGTCGATCACAGGCGAAGAGGTGCGTTACCGGCTGCGCGAGTCCGAGCCGCCGTTTCGCGAAAGCCATGTCACCTTCCGGATCGAGCCGAACGAGGCCGGCGGCACCCGCTTTCGCATCATCCAGCAAGCCTGCGACATCAGGGGAAAGCAGCCGCAGCCGGCCAACAGCAACAACCGCTGCCTGATGCGCGCGGCCTGATCACTTCAAGACCCTTTGAGACTTCATCACCTGCAGCAATGGAGGTCGCCGATGCGCGACATGATGCAACTCGTCCCTATGGTCGTCGAACAGTCGAGCCGCGGCGAACGTTCCTTCGACATCTATTCCAGGCTCCTGCGCGAGCGCATCATCTTCCTGAACGGCGAGGTCAATGATGCGATGTCCGGACTGGTCTGCGCGCAGCTGCTATTCCTCGAGGCCGAGAATCCGCACAAGCCGATCAACCTCTACATCAACTCCTATGGCGGCGTGATCACCAGCGGGCTTGCGATGTACGACACCATGCAGTTCATCAAGGCGCCGGTGCACACGCTGTGCATGGGCACGGCGCGCTCGATGGGATCGTTCCTGCTGATGGCCGGCGAGCCCGGTCACCGCGCCGCGCTTCCGAATGCGAGTCTTCACGTGCATCAGCCGCTCGGCGGCTTCCAAGGCCAGGCATCCGACATCCTGATTCATGCCACCGAAATGCAGGAGACCAAACGGCGCATCATCCGGCTCTATGCGCAGCACTGCGGGCGCACCGAAGCCGACGTGGAACGGACCCTGGATCGCGATCACTTCATGTCCGCGCAGCAGGCGCTCGAATGGGGATTGATCGACAAGGTCTTCGCCGAACGCGACGCCGCCTGAAAGTATGATCCGGTGCCGCGTCGGTCGCTTGTGTGCTGAATGCGAAGTTCGTGCGATTTCGCGGCAACCACCTTCGCGAACTTCGCATTCATAAAGCACACTAGAATCATAAGTTTGCTAGTGTCCTTATCGAATCCGAAGTTCGTCCCGAAGGTGCGGCGAATGATGCGAACTTCGGATTCGGGACACTAGAGCTCCCGATACGCACAATGGCAATCAGGCAACGAACGGTTTTTGTGATCGAGACACGCCAGCATGCGGCGTTCGCGTTTGAGGCAGCGAGCCTTGCGCAGGCCCGGCAATTGCTGCGGACGCCATGGCTCGCCGCGGCCTTCGAGGCATTTCATCGTCGACGCCGCGAGCCATCGCAGGCGTGCGAGCCCGCCGGAATCCGGGCGGCCACCCCCGAGGAAACCATGCTGTATCGCGACGTCGCCGACGAATTTGCCGACGGCTCCGATCGCTTCCTGGTCGCCGAGTTGCCCGATGAGACCTGCGCTTCCTAGCAAACGCCATTGCTGGGGAGCGCGCTCGGGCTTGACTTATTGGGAGTGGCGCCTGCTCACTCCGTCTTCCATTCGGCATCGAATACGTTGATCGCCTTCGGGATCAGCTTGAGGCGGGTGAAGACATCGGCAATCTTCTGCTGCTCCGCAAGCACCGAAGCGTCCACGCGCCGGGCGCCGAGCTCGGCGCGATTGACCGAGCGCTCGATGATCTCGGCGGGCAGACCGATCTTCGGACTGAGTTCGGCCGCGTACTGCTTGCGATTGTCCCTGATCCATAGATCGATCTCGTCGATCGCCGTCAGCACGGTCGTCAGCACCTTCGGATTCTCTTCGGCGATCGGCCGCGATGCGATGTAGAAGGATACATTGGCTGCAAGGCCGCTCGCATCGGCAATGCTGCGCGCGCCGAGGCCGATTTCCGCCGCGGCATAGTAGGGATCCCAGATCACCCAGGCGTCCACCGCGCCGCGTTCGAACGCCGCGCGCGCATCCGCCGGGGCAAGGTAGACCGGCTCGATATCCTGATAGGTCAAACCGTTGGCTTCCAGCGCGCGCACCAGGAAATAATTGACGTTCGATCCCTTGTTCAACGCGACGCGCTTCTTCCGCAGATCGGGAATCGTCTTGATCGGGCTGTCCTTCGGGACGATGATCGCCTCGTTTCGCGGCGACGCGGGCTCGTAGCCGGCATAGACGATGTTGGCGCCGGCTGCCTGCGCGAAGATCGGCGGCGCCTCGCCCACCGGACCGAAGTCGGCCGCGCCGATATTCAGGGATTCGAGCAGCTGCGGGCCGGCCTGAAATTCGTTCCAGCTCACCGTCCAGCCCAACGGCGCCAGTTTCTGCTCAAGGATACCGCGCTCCTTGAGGAAGATCAGATTGCCGCCGCCCTTCTGAAACGCGATGCGAAAGACCTTGTCTCTCGCCTGCGCGGACGGAAGCGCGCTCCAGCCCAGAAGCAAGCCAGCCATCGCCAGCGCAAGACTTCGACCCAGCCAGTTTCGCATGCTCGCTTTCCCCCTCGAAAGACAGTATTGGAGAGGGCAAGCGTGTTTGATTTTGCTGATCGCAGCAATTTCAAAGATGGGCGATTTCCGGTTCAAGCCTTTCACGCAGCATCGGTGCGGCAGAATTTCTTTGACGCCGTCCGCAACGACAACAGGGAGAGCAGCATGCAACTATCAATGAAGGACCGCGTCGCGGTGGTGACCGGCGGCAGCAAGGGCATCGGGATCGCGGTGGCGCGGCGGTTTGCCGAATCCGGCGCCAAGGTCGCGATCCTCGCCCGCGGCGCCGCCGATCTCACAGCGGCGCGCGAAGCGCTCGCCAGGGACGGCCTCGTGGTGCGCGATTACGTCTGCGACGTCGCGAAGGCCGCCGACATCACCAAAGCCCACGCCCAGATCGTTGCCGATCTCGGCAAG
The DNA here is from genome assembly GCF_046718885.1 of Bradyrhizobium sp. UFLA01-814. NCBI lineage: Bacteria > Pseudomonadati > Pseudomonadota > Alphaproteobacteria > Hyphomicrobiales > Nitrobacteraceae > Bradyrhizobium > Bradyrhizobium sp. UFLA01-814. The sequence continues at coordinate 21,232 of NZ_JAQOSR010000012.1, forward strand.
ATAGACGTTCTCGTCAACAACGCCGGCACGGCGCGCACGCTGGCGTTCGAGAGCATCAGCGACGAGGCCTGGCAGGAAGACCTCGACCTGAAACTGTTTGCCGCGATCCGCTTCAGCCGGCTGGTATGGCCGGGCATGAAGCAGCGCAGATGGGGCCGCATCATCAACGTGCTCAACACCTTTGCGAAGGCGCCGGCCGGCAATTCCGCGCCGACCTCGGTGTCGCGCGCGGCCGGCATGGCGCTGACCAAGGTCATGGCCAATGAAGGCGGCGAGCACAACATCCTGGTGAATGCGCTCTTGGTCGGCCTGATCATGAGCGATCAGTGGGTCAAGCGGCATGCTGCCCAGGCGCCGAGCACGGATTTCGGGGAATTCGCCAAGGGCCTTGCCAAGGGCACGCCGCTCGGCCGCATCGGCACGGCCGAGGAGTTCGCCAACCTGGCCTGCTTCCTGGCCTCGGAGCAAGGCTCCTACATCACCGGTACCGCGATCAATGTCGATGGTGGCCGGTCGCCGGTAGTCTAGAGCCCCGTTCCGATGGAATCGGAACGGGGCCCTAGATTCTAGTTTTGACGCGTTTTCTTGACGCGAACCGGTATCCACTTCGCTCGAAAACGCTCCAGAGCCCCGGTCCTGGTTCAACCAGAACCAGGGCTCCAGATTCTGCTTTGGCGCGTTTTCTTCACGCGAACCGGTGTCCACTCGCTGGAAAACGCGGGCTGGCAACCAACGGCAGGAAGCGACGGCTCAAAAGCAAAAGGCCTCCGTCACCGGAGGCCTTTTCGTCTTAAACCGCGTCCTTGGCGGCCTTGACCGGCCGTGCGCGGACGATCTTCCGGGCCGGCTTGGCCTTGAACATCATCTCTTCGCCGGTGAAGGGGTTGGTGCCCTTGCGCGCCTTGGTCGCAGGCTTCTTGACCACAACGAACTTCGCGAAGCCGGGGACGAGGAACACCCCGTTCTTCTTCAGCTCCTTGTGGCCGACATCGACGAGCGAGTCCAAAACGTTCTTGACGTCGCGCTTGGAGAGTTCGGTGGTGGTCGCGATCTTCTCGATCACTTGCGACTTCGACAGTTGGGTAGCCATGGTTGCTCCATTGATTCTGGAGTGGGCACGATATGGCGGAAAACGCCGAGAAAAACAGTGTTTTCTGCACTCCCCACCACAATATCGCTGTGGACAGCCCCCGAATCAGGGGTTTTTCCAGTGTTTTTTCCAGTCAAGGCGCTTCCGACCCCTAAATTTACAGGGTTTGCGCGGCTTCGGTGCTCCCGAAACCGCCCCCTCGAGAGAATCACCAGGCGCATCCCGCGCGGCCCAGGTGCGACAACGCCGCGCGCAATCCGGGTTGCGAAGCGCTGCGGCGGGCCACTTCAGGTTTTGGAAACGATCCTCCAAAAGGCCGAGGCATTAGAAAATGACTCGGGTTCCCAATCCAAGGTAACATCCGCGAAGCGTGGCCACGACCGATCGGCTGGCCGCCGGATGCAAGCCTTTATGTATGTGCTGGAGACCCGCGTATGGATTTGAGCCGCCTCGAGATCAACCGCCGCACGGCCCTTCTGACCTCGGCCGCGATTGCGGCCAATGTCATCAATCCGATGCGGGCCTTCGCGCAGGAAAGCCCGCGCAAGGGCGGCGTGTTCAACGTCCATTACGGCGCCGAGCAGCGCCAGCTCAATCCCAGCATCCAGGCCTCGACCGGCGTCTACATCATCGGCGGCAAGATCCAGGAGAACCTGGTCGACCTCGACGCCAACGGCCAGCCGGTCGGCGTGCTCGCCGAGAGCTGGGAGGCGACGCCGGACGGCAAGACCGTCACCTTCAAGCTGCGCAAGGGCATCACCTGGCACGACGGCAAGCCGTTCACCTCTGATGACGTCGCCTTCACCGCGATGAACATGTGGAAGAAGATCCTCAACTACGGATCGACGCTGCAGCTGTTCCTCACATCGGTCGATACGCCCGATCCGCAGACCGCGATCTTCCGCTACGAGCGGCCGATGCCGCTGAACCTGCTGCTCCGCGCCCTGCCCGACCTCGGCTATGTCTCGGCTAAGCATCTCTATGAGAGCGGCGACATCAGGCAGAACCCGACCAATCTGGCGCCGGTCGGCACCGGCCCGTTCAAATTCGTCAAATACGAGCGCGGGCAATACATCATCGCCGACCGCAACCCGGACTACTGGCGGCCGAACGCGCCCTATCTCGACCGCATCGTCTGGAAGGTGATCACCGACCGCGCCGCCGCTGCTGCCCAGATGGAGGCCGGCGAGCTGCACTACAGCCCGTTCTCGGGCCTCACGATTTCGGACATGGCGCGGCTCGGCAAGGACAAACGCTTCATCGTCTCGACCAAGGGCAATGAGGGCAACGCGCGCACCAACACCATCGAGTTCAACTTCCGCCGCAAGGAACTGTCCGACATCCGGGTCCGCCGCGCCATCGCGCACGCGATCAACGTGCCGTTCTTCATCGAGAATTTCCTGGGCGATTTCGCCAAGCTCGGCACCGGCCCGATCCCGTCGACCTCGACCGACTTCTATCCCGGGCCGAACACGCCGCAATATCCCTATGACAAGGCCAAGGCGATCGCGCTGCTCGACGAGGCCGGTTTCAAGGCCTCCGGCGGCAACCGCTTCTCGCTGAGGCTCCTGCCGGCGCCGTGGGGCGAGGACATCTCGCTGTGGTCGACCTTCATCCAGCAGTCGCTGGGAGAAGTCGGCATCCAGGTCGACATCGTGCGCAACGACGGCGGCGGCTTCCTCAAGCAGGTCTATGACGAGCACGCCTTCGATCTCGCGACCGGCTGGCACCAGTACCGCAACGATCCCGCGGTCTCGACCACGGTGTGGTATCGCTCCGGCCAGCCCAAGGGCGCGCCGTGGACCAACCAATGGGGCTGGGAGGACAAGACCGTCGACAAGACCATCGACGATGCCGCCACCGAAGTCGATCCGGCCAAGCGCAAGGCGCTCTATGCCGATTTCGTCAAGGAGGTGAACACCGAGCTGCCGGTCTGGATGCCGATCGAGCAGATCTTCGTCACCGTGATCACCGCCAAGGCGCGCAACCACTCCAACACGCCGCGCTGGGGCTCGACGAGCTGGCACGATCTTTGGCTTTCGGCCTGATGCGTGGCTCACCCCTCATGGTGAGGAGCGCGAAGCGCGTCTCGAACCATGAGGCCCCGGTGGTGGCCTCATCCTTCGAGACGCTTGCTCCGCAAGCTCCTCAGGATGAGGAATTGGCCGGCGCGAACTGGCCCGTTGAAATCAGTGTCTTGACGAACAGATCGAAATGGCGCGACGAAAGTCGTCGCGCTCCAACTCCTTATCGGCCACAATAAGGCATGCGTATCCTGAGCCTTGCGGGGCGGCGGCTCGCCGCCTCGATCCCGACCCTGTTCCTGATCCTGATCGGCGTGTTCCTGCTGCTGCAGCTCGCGCCGGGCGACACCGTCGATGCGCTGATGGCGCAGATGGGTGGCGGCGATGCCGCGACCGCCGAGGCGCTGCGCAAATTCTACGGGCTGAACCTCTCGGTTCCGGCGCAGCTCGGGAACTATCTGTGGCACCTGGTCCGGCTCGACCTCGGCTTCTCCTCGATCTACGGCAAGCCGGTGGCGACCGTGATCCTGGAACGGCTGCCGCCGACCATCCTGCTGATGACGGCGTCGCTGTCATTCGCGTTCTTCTTTGGCCTGGTGTTCGGCGTGATCGCCGCGCGTGGCGTCAACCGCTGGCCGGACACGATGATCTCCACGCTCGGCCTGATCTTCTACGCCACGCCCTCGTTCTGGTTCGGGCTGATGGCGATCGTGCTGTTCTCGGTCTATCTGCAGTGGCTGCCGCCGGGCGGCTTCGAGGATATCGGCAACGTCCAGACCGGAATCTGGCGCGTGCTGGATATCGCGGCCCATCTGGTGCTGCCGACGCTGACGCTCGGGCTGATCTTCCTTGCGATCTATCTGCGCATCATGCGCGCCTCGATGCTGGAGGTCTTGAACCTCGATTTCGTCCGCACCGCCCGCGCCAAGGGGCTGGACGAGACCCACGTCATCACCCGCCACGTGCTGCGCAACGCGCTGCTGCCGATGGTGACGCTGATCGGATTGCAGGCCGGCACCATGCTCGGCGGCTCGGTCGTGGTCGAGAGCGTGTTCTCGCTGCCCGGCCTCGGCCGCCTTGCCTATGAATCGGTGGTGCAGCGCGACCTCAACACCCTGCTCGGCATCGTCTTCGTGTCCGCGCTGCTCGTCATATCCGTGAACTTCGTCGTCGACCTGCTCTACGCGCGGCTCGATCCGCGCATCGCGGCGGAGGGCTGACGATGGATGCCGTGAAACGCTATTTCCGCAGCCCGGCCGCGGTGATCGGCCTGATCCTGCTGCTGCTTGTCATCGCGATGGCAATCAGCGCGGGTCTCCTCTATCCGCGCGATCCGCTCGCTTTAGCGGGCCGGCCGCTGATCTGGCCGTTCTCCAACCCGCGCTTCCTGCTCGGCACCGACAATTCCGGCCGCGACATCGCCGCCCAGATCTTCTACGGCGCGCGGATCTCGCTGCTGATCGGCGGCGTCGCCACCGTGATCGCGATCCTGATCGGCATCCTGGTCGGCGCCTTCGCCGGCTATTACGGCGGCTGGGTCGACAATGTCCTGATGCGGATCACCGAGGCATTCCAGACCCTGCCGAACTTCGTGCTGCTGCTGGTGCTGGTCGCGGTGTTCGGCTCGACCCTGACCACGGTGACCATTGCGGTCGGCGTGGTGTCATGGCCGGCGCCGGCGCGGCTGACCCGCGCCGAGTTCCTGTCGCTGCGCAACCGCGAATTCGTTCAGGCCGGCAAGACGCTCGGCATGAAGGACGTCCAGCTCATTCTCGGCGAGATCCTGCCCAACGCGCTGCCGCCTGTGATCGTCTACGCCAGCGTGGTGATGGCGGTTGCGATCCTGCTGGAAAGCGCGCTCGCCTTCCTCAGGCTGTCCGATCCCAACGTCGCCTCCTGGGGCAATCTGATCGGGCTCGGCCGCGACGTGCTCCGGGTGCAGTGGTACGTCTCGGCGATCCCCGGCATTGCGATCCTCGTCACCGTGCTCGCGGTGTCGCTGGTCGGCCAGGGCCTCAACGACGCGCTCAATCCGAGGCTGAAGAGCCGATGAGCGAGAGCGTCCTTTCCCTCGACGCCCTGACGGTGCGCCTGCCCAAGGGCGCCGACCGCCCGCATGCGCTGTCCGACGTCTCATTGTCGATCGCCTCCAACGAGATCCTCTGCGTGGTCGGCGAGTCCGGCTCCGGCAAGTCGATGATGGCGAACGCCATCATGCGGCTGCTGCCGAACGAGGTGACGATCGAACGGGGACGGATGATGTTCGACGGGCGCGACCTCTGCGCCGCCGACAGCGCCGAAATGCGCGATGTGCGTGGCGCCGGGATTGCGATGATCTTCCAGGAGCCGATGACCGCGCTCAATCCGCTGCGCACCATCGGCGACCAGATCGGCGAGATGTTTGCGATCCACACCGCTCTCTCCAAGTCCGAGATCAATGCCCGGGTGCTGGCGCTGCTCGACGACGTCCGCATCCCCGACCCCAAGGCTGCCGCAAAAGCCTATCCGCACGAGCTGTCCGGCGGCCAGCGCCAGCGCGCGATGATCGCGATGGCGCTGGCGCTCGACCCGAAGCTTTTGATCGCGGACGAGCCGACCACCGCGCTCGACGTCACGACACAAGCGCAGATCCTGAAGCTGATCCGCGATTTGCAGCAGCGCAAGAAGACCGCGGTGCTGTTCATCACGCATGATTTCGGCGTGGTCGCCGAGATCGCCGACCGCGTCGTGGTGATGCAGCACGGCGCGATCGTCGAGCAAGGCGCGGCCGAAGAGGTGCTAAACGATCCGCAGCATGCCTACACGAAACAACTGATTGCGGCCGTTCCGCCGCTGACGGCGCCACCGCCGCGCATTCTCTCCGGCAAGGACATCCTGACCATCGACGGCGTCTCCAAGACCTACCGCACCGGCGGCTTCCTCGGCCGCGGCGCGCGGATCACGGAAGCCGTCAAGAACGTCTCGCTGCACCTGCCGCGCGGCGCGACGCTCGGCATCGTCGGCGAATCCGGCTCGGGCAAATCGACGCTCGCGCGCTGCATCGTGCGGCTGATCGATCCCGACACCGGGTCGATCGTGCTCGACGGCAAGGACTGGGCAAAGCTCGGCCGCGACGACATCAGGCGCGCGACCCGCCACATCCAGATGGTGTTCCAGGATCCGTTTGCTTCGCTCAATCCGCGCCGCAAGGCGGCCGAGCTGGTGGCGCAGGGACCGATCGTGCACGGCACCGACCGCGCCACCGCGATTGCGGAGGCGCGAAAGCTGTTCGAGCTGGTCGGCCTCGATCCGTCCGCCGGCGATCGCTACCCGCACGAATTCTCCGGCGGTCAGCGGCAACGCATCGGGCTCGCCCGGGCACTGGCGTTGAAGCCGGACGTGCTGGTTGCCGACGAGCCGGTCTCGGCGCTCGACGTCTCGGTGCAGGCGCAGGTCTTGAAGCTGCTCGCCGGGCTGCGCCAGCAGCTTGGCCTCTCCATCATCTTCATCACCCACGATCTGCGCGTCGCCGCCCAGATCTGCGATCTCGTCGCCGTGATGAAGGATGGCGCCGTGGTCGAGCAAGGGCTGACCGCCGAGGTGTTCGGCAAGCCGCAACATCCCTATACGCAGGCGCTGCTGTCAGCGATCCCCGGCGGCGCGTTCGCGCGCGAGCACGGCACCGCAACTGTGTAGCCGGGCACGCGCGGCCCTACTCCGCCGCTTGTGGCTTGCGCTCCTCGCGCAGCCGGAAGCGCTTCAGCAATCCGGATACCGTGTCGCGGAAGCCGCCATATTCCAGCTCGGAATAAGGCAGCATCGCAGCGCCGGACCAACCCTGGCTGCGCATCTCGAGCGCCTTGCGCTGGGCGCGCTGACGGACCTCGTCCCACGCAAGGTTGTCGAAGAAATCGGTGTAGGACTCCGAGAACTTCCCGTCCCGGTCAATCGAGAAGCCGACGCAGGACACAATCGGCAGGCAGTACATCCCCGTCACCGGAGTGTTGAGCGGCACCGGCATGAGCGGCATCACATGCGAGCCGCGCGCGTCGCCGCCCACGAAGTGCGCCTTGGCGAAGGGCGAGATGATTTCTTCGGGCGCCGCGAAAATGCCCTGGTTCCTGACGACCGCGACCGGATCATCCTTGCCGGTGTACTTGCCTGCGATGGAGTGAAGGCGCTGCGCCGAAACGGCGACGGCGACCTCGCCATAGGTTTTCGAGACGATGCGATCAATGCCGAAGCGCTCGTTGTCGCGAAGCAGCGCCGCAATGTGGTAGCCGTCCGCGGGCGCATCGAGTTCGATCACGCTGTCGCCGGCCGTGTTGTCCATATCGATGATATGGAAACGGAAGCCCTTGATCATCGGGGGCAACATCAGCCCGGCGCAATACATGGGATCGGCAAAAGCCAGATAGAGCGGCAGGTTGTAGGCGCCGGGGCCGCATTTGTCCGCGGCGAACACCATGAAGGACTCCGCGGGTCTCGCGCCCGAGAGGCTGTGGTCGAAGCTGAGTTCGGCGACGGCCGGGCCCGCGCCGCGAACGTTTCCGGAAGGGGCGTCGACGAGAAGATCCTGGCCGGCGCCGTAGAGCCCGGAGGTCTTCGCAACCGCAGTAGCCGCGATAAACGTCTTCCAGGCGAATTGGTGGACTTCGGAGCTCCCTTCGCCCCGCGTGTGCGTCATGATGATCGCAATATCGTCGCCGGTATGGCGCACGAACCCGTCGATCAGGAGACCGTTGTCGATCGCTTTCGCGACCTCCCCTTCGACAGCCGCCATCATGCGCGCAGATGGCTTCGTGTGGCCCCCAACGGAGCCAATGTCAGCCTTGATGACCGAAATGGTGAGTTTCATGAGCATCCCTCCGACCGCAGCGCAGCGCCTTCGCCTCGGCGCTCGCTGCGCCGGGGGCGACGGCGCGCTCATTTGCGAAAAAGAACGTCGTGTGGTGCGACAGGTTCCCTGCGCAAATTGCTTGCGGAACTATGGCCCCTCCGTCACCGCGTGTCGATACGGGCTATCGACGCATCTGGAATAGCTCGTCATGCTCGATGGGGTTACCACCCGCCCTATGAAGCGCGGTTGAGAAAGATCGGCAGGCCCCGCTTGTTGGAATAGAGAGGACGGTAGCGCTCGGTGTTGTACGCGCTTGCGACGTCCAATTTGCGCGGCCCGAGCTTGGCGTCGGGGATCGGCACGAGGTCGTAGCGGCCCTCGACCAGCGCCGACATCAGGCCGGTTTTGCCTTCCAGGATCGCATCGTAAGCCATGTTGCCGAACGTCAGCGCCACAAGCTTGTCGATGAAGTCCGGATCGCCTGACCGCAGGTCGTAGGTGAGGTCAGAAACGATGGTCTCCTCGCCGGTGCGTCGCTTGATCTCGTCCGCGAACGCTTCGGCCACGCTCGCCTTCCGGCGGTGACCGTAGGCGTCAGGCTCGCCGAATTCCTGCACCTTGTAGCCTTCCCACTCGGCGCCCTCGCTGAGCACGATCAGCGCGTAGTTGCTTGGGTTGCCGTGCTTGTCATCGAGGAGAAGCTGGATCAGCTTGTCGAGATCGACCTTGTACTCCGGTATGGCGCATCGGATCGAGGTTGCGTATGCGGTATAGAGTGCCGTAAAGCCGGCATCGCGACCAAAGACGCGGAAAATGCCGATACGCTCGTGCGAGCCGACGGTGGTGCGCTGGCGCTGGATGGCATCGCTGGCACGGGTGATCGCGGTCGAGAAGCCGATGCAGTATTCGGTGTTGCGCACGTCGTTGTCCATCGTCTTCGGGATGGCAATGATCTTGACGCCTCGCCTGTTGAGCTTGTCCGCGTAGCTGAGAGTATCGTCGCCGCCGATGGCGATCAGATGTTCGATACCGAGCCCCGCGAGGTTCGCGAGCACCTCGTCGGTGAGGTCCCACGTCGTGGTTGCGATGCCACCCTTGGTGCTCCGGGAAACCGGAAAGTCGCGGCCCGCGAGATGATCGGGCAACTTCTTCATTTTGGAGGGATTGGTGCGGCTCGAGTGCAGCACGGTGCCGCCGCGCCGGTCGATGACGCGCGTGTTTTCGCGGTTCAGCGGGATGATGTAATGGGACTTGCTCGACGGGTCGTCGAGGTTCAGGTGTGTGAGGGCCTCCCAGCCGCGGCGGAGACCGACAACCTCGATGTCGTCCTCGCTGCCGCGATAAGTCACGCTCTTGATCACCGCGTTGAGGCCGGGGACGTCACCGCCTCCCGTGAGAATACCAATGCGCTTCCTCGCCATGCCCACCTCCCAGGGTTGCTATCTGGCAATAACGCCTGCGTCGCGTCGGGGTTTCCACAACGCTATCCGCCAACGGCGGAATCCTCGTGGTCGCGGCACCCGGCCGAACCTGCTTGGGCCCCCCTTGGGCCCCCACTCTTCCAGCGACGTTCTCCGACCAGTCCCCACCTCGGGCGGCTTGCCCTCCATGCCCTTTATCTCGCGTGCATGGCGCGACGTTGCTCCGCGCTTACCGTGAACGGCGCGAGGCGAGGAAATACTCCGCCCATCGCAGCAACTCGAAACGATCGCCCTTGACCAGCTCCTGCGCGTCGCGGCGCCGGTACAGCACCAGCATCCAGGGCGCGAGCTTGCGCAGCAAGCCGTGCGCCATGTACTGCACCGGCTCGGAGAACGGCAGCGCCAGCTCGCTTTCCGGGACGCCCTGGACCGCGCGTGCCATTTCGCGGCCGAGCGGGATCGTCAACGCGACCGCGCGGCCGTTGCAGCCGGTCCAGCCATAGGCGTTGGGACCCAGCCGGTGCATGCGCGGCAGGAAATCCGCGGTCATCCCGACATAGCCGTTCCAGACATAGTCGAAGGAGACGTCGCCGATCTGCGGCCACAGGCGCTGCAACCGCTCGGTCACCCGCGCCTTCAGCCGCCCGGTCTTGTCGCCGGGGCCGAGCACGGCACCGCCGGTGACGAGGCGATTGCGGGCGTCGTAGCGCGCAAAATACAGTTCGCCATGGGTGTCCGACATCGCCTGCCGGCCGGCAATGATGGTCTTGCGGACATTGTCCGACAGCGGCTGCGTTGCCATCTGCCACGACAGCACCGGCATCACCTCGGTCGCGATCTCAGGCACCAGCGACTTCGCGAACTCGCCGCTATAGGCATTGGTCGCGACCACCAGCGCGCGACCGGAGATTTCACCCTTTTCCGTCTTCACCACCCAGCGATCGCCGCGGCGCTCGAAACTGAGTGCCGGCGAGCGGGCATAGATCCGCGCACCGAGGCCGAGCACGGTGCGCGCAAGGCCGCGCGCCAGCGCCAGCGGATTGACGTGACCGCCGGTCCTGTTCCAGAAGCCGCCGTACCAGGCATTCGAGCCGAGCATGTCGCTGGTCTGATCGCGCGACAGCAGCTCAACAGGCGCGCCGAATTTCGACCATTGCTGCACCCGCCGCTCCGCGATCTTGATACGGCCCGGCGAGTGCACCGGCTGCACCCAGCCGGCCTGCTCCTGCTCGGCCTCGATGTTGTAGCGTTTGACGACGTCGAACAGATCAGCGGCACTGTCGCGCAGCATCGCGACGAAGCGCTCGCCAGCCGCGCCGTGTCTCGCGATGATGTCGTCGGGATCGGGACGCGACAGCGTCGGGATCACCTGGCCGTTGTTGCGCCCCGAGGCGCCCCAACCCGGTTCGGCGGCCTCGACGATCGCGACGTCGACATTGGCCTCGCGCAGATGCAGTGCGGTCGATAGACCCGTGAAGCCGCCGCCGATGATCACGACATCGGCCTGCTGCGCGCCGGTCAGCTCGGGGCAATCAGGGCCGGAGGGCGTCACTGCTGCCCAGAGCGAATTAGGCCAGCGCACGGCATTGCTGTTCATCATGATCCTTCCTTGCGGGCGCCCGGTCATTCTGGTTAGCTAATTCTACTCTCCTATTCCAGCCGGGAAGACAACAAGTGGCACTCAAGAACGTCATCGGAATCGATCACGCCGTGGTCATGGTGAAGGACCTCGACAAGGCCGCCGAGAACTACAAGCGGCTCGGCTTCACCGTGTCGCCGCGCGGCACCCATAGCGCGCATATGGGATCGGGCAATTACACCATCATGTTCGACCCCGACTACATGGAATTGCTCGGCGTGCTGACGCCGACCGAACACAACGCGCCGGCGCGTGCCTTCCTCGAGAAGCGCGGCGAAGGCATCGAACGCATTGCGTTCACCGCGGTGGATTCCGCTGCTGGCGCCGAGGAGATTCGCGCGCGCGGCTATGCGCCGATCGGGCCGACCGATTTCGAACGCCCGGTGACCTTGCCGAACGGCACGATCTCCGCGGCAAAATTCCGCACCTTCCAGTGGCCGACCGCGGAGGCGCCCGGCGGCGTGCGCATCTTCGCCTGCCAGCACAAGACCCGCGAGACGGTGTGGATTCCCGAATTGATGACGCACGCCAATGGGGCAAAACGCCTCAAGCAGGTGCTGATCGTCTCGCCAGATCCCGCAGCCGATGCCGCGCATCTCTCCAAGATGATCGACGTCGCCGTCAGGAACGACGCCGACGGTGCCGTTGCGGTGCCGTCCGGCGGCGACCGCGCCGACTTCGTGTTCCTGACCAGGGATCAGCTCGGCAAGCGCTATCCTGGCGTGTCGCTGGATGGCCTGTCCGACCGCGGCGGCGCCGGCCTCGTGATCGCGGCCGACCTTGCCGCGACCGAGAAGGCGCTGGGCTCAGCCGGCGTGAAGAGCGGCAACAGCATCACCGTGCCGCCGGCTTCCGGCAACGGCACCCTGCTCGCTTTCGTCAAGGCATAGCTGCCATACCATGCGCGGCGCAGCGTTATGCAACGGCGCCGCGCATGTGGGACTAGGCACAGAAAGTTGAGGCGCTAGTATCTCTCCCAAACAAGAACCGTCCAGGGAGAGAAACATGTCGCATCACCTGATCTCGCGCCGGCAGATGCTGGCCGGCACCGCAGCCGCCGGCGCGGTTGGACTGACCGGATTTCCAGCCCGCGCCGATATCAACTGGAAGAAATATTCCGGCACCACACTCGAGGTGATCCTCGCCAAGGGGCCACGCGGCGACAATCTGCAGAAGTACATCAAGGAATTTACCGAGCTCACCGGCATCAAGGTCGAGTCGGAGCAGATTCCCGAGCAGCAGCAGCGCCAGAAATGCGTGATCGAGCTGTCCTCGGGCAAGCCGAGCTTCGACGTCGTGCATCTCAGCTATCACGTGCAGAAGCGACAGTTCGAGAAGGCCGGCTGGCTCGCCGACATGTCGGGCTACCTCAAAGATCCGAGCATGACGCCGCCGGACCTCGTCGAGAGCGATTTCTCGGCGGCCGGCCTTCAATATGCGCGCAACGACAAGGGCCAGATGCTGTCGCTGCCATGGTCGGTCGACTATTTCATCCTCTACTACAACAAGGAGCTGTTCCAGAAGAAGGGCGTCGAGGTCCCGAAGACGCTCGAGGAGATGGCAATCGCGGCCGAGAAGCTGACCGATCCGAAGGAAGGCATCTACGGCTTCGTCGGCCGCGGCCTGCGCAACGCCAACATGGCGATGTGGACCAACTTCTATCTGAACTATGGCGGCGAATTCCTCGATGCCAAGGGCAACATCCTGACCGACGGCCCCGAGGCGATCGAGGCCACCAAGCTCTATCAGCGGCTGCTGACGAAATGCGCGCCTCCCGGCGTCGCCGGCTTCAATTGGATGGAATCGATGGCCTCCTTCACGCAAGGCAGGTCCGCGATGTGGATCGACGCCGACGGCTGGGCGCCGCCGCTGGAAGATCCCGCCGCCTCGCGCGTCGTCGGCAAGGTCGGCTACACGCTGGTGCCCGCCGGTCCCAAGGGCAAGTTCTCCTCGACCTATGGCGACGGCGTTGGCATCGCCGCGGCGAGCAAGAACAAGGAAGCCGCCTATCTGCTCTGCCAATGGGTGGCCTCGCGCGGCCAGGGCGCGCGCCTGCTGCAGGCCGGCGGCGGCGTGCCGTTCCGCAACTCCATCGTCGACGATGCCGAGGTCGCCAAGGGCGTGAAGACCAAGGAATGGCTGCAGTCGGTGGTTGATTCCGCCAAAATCTCGAAGCTCGGCCTGCCCGTCATCATCCCGGTCGCCGAATTCCGCGACATCGTCGGCGCGGCGCTGACCGCGACGCTGTCGGGCGCCGATCCCGCCACCGAGCTGAAGAAGGCGCACGAGCAATTCCGCCCCATCCTGGAGCGTAGCGAAAAAGCGTGAGTGTGGTGACACAGACTGAGCCGGCGGCGGCCAGCAAAGCGTTTTCAAGCGAAGTGGGTACCGGTTCGCGTGAAGAAAACGCGTCAAAGCAAGAGTCCAGAGCCGCAGGCTCTGGAGAGGCCGCCCCGGCGCGTGAATGGCGTCCGCCGTCCTATTGGCCGTTCGTGATCCCGGCGCTGGTCGTGGTGCTGGCGGTGATCATCTTTCCGTGGGTGTTCACGATCTGGATGAGCCTGCAGGAATGGAAGGTTGGCTCGCCGACCGTCTTCGTCGGGCTCGCCAACTATTTGCGGCTGCCGACCGATCCGCGCTTCGTCGAGGCGGTCGGGCACACGCTGTCCTACACCGCGCTGTCGGTCGTGCTGCCGCTGGTGTTCGGCACGCTGGCAGCGGTGGTGTTCCATCAGAAATTCGCGGCACGCGGTTTCCTGCGCGGCATCTTCATCATGCCGATGATGGCGACCCCGGTGGCGATCGCGCTGGTGTGGACCATGATGTTTCACCCGCAGCTCGGCGTGCTCAACTATCTGCTGTCGCTGGTCGGCCTGCCGCCGCAGCTCTGGGTGTTCAACCCCGCGACGGTGATCCCCTCGCTGGTGCTGGTCGAGACCTGGCAATGGACGCCGCTGGTGATGCTGATCGTGCTCGGCGGCCTCGCCGCGATCCCGACCGAACCCTATGAAAGCGCGCAGATCGACGGCGCCAATTTCTGGCAGGTGTTCCGCTTCATCACGCTGCCCTTGATCATGCCGTTCCTGTTCATCGCCGGCATGATCCGCATGATCGACGCGGTGAAAAGCTTCGACATCATCTTCGCGATCACGCAAGGCGGGCCGGGCTCGGCGTCGGAGACCATCAACGTCTATCTCTACAGCGTCGCCTTCGTCTATTACGACCTCGGCTACGGCTCGGCGATCGCGGTGGTGTTCTTCCTCCTGATCGTGGCGCTGGCGGCGCTGCTGCTCTACCTGCGCAAGCGCCTGCTGTGGACATCTGAGCTCGGGGGCGAGGCATGAACCCGCGTCAGATAGCTTTGCGACAGATTCTGGGCCGGATCGGGCTTTGGCTGTCGGTGTTCGTCATCGTCTCGCCGGCGATCCTGTTCTTCCTCTGGATGGCCTCGCTGTCGCTCAAATTCGAGATCGACAACGCCTCCTATCCGCCGGTGTTCTTTCCGGAGCATATCGCCTGGAAGAACTATGCCGACGTGTTCGCCTCCAACCGGTTCCTGACCTATTTCAGCAACAGCCTTGTGGTCACCGGCTGCGCCACGGGACTTGCGATGCTGGTCGGCGTGCCCGCCGGCTACGGCATTGCGCGGATGGCGGCGCACAAATCGGCGATCGTGATCCTGATCGCCCGCATCACGCCGGGCCTGTCGTATCTGATCCCGCTGTTCCTGCTGTTCCAGTGGCTCGGCCTGCTCGGCACGCTGGTGCCGCAGATCATCATCCACCTCGTGGTGACGGTGCCGATCGTGATCTGGATCATGATCGGCTATTTCGAGACCACGCCGCTGGAGCTGGAGGAAGCTGCGCTGATCGACGGCGCGACGCGCTGGCAGGTGTTCCGCCATGTCGCGCTGCCGATCGCCAGGCCCGGGCTCGCGGTCGCCTTCATCCTCGCGGTGATCTTCTCCTGGAACAATTTCGTGTTCGGCATCGTGCTGGCCGGGCGCGAGACCCGCACGCTGCCGGTCGCGGTCTACAACATGATCTCGTTCGACCAGCTGAGCTGGGGCCCGCTCGCCGCCGCCGCATTGATCGTAACGGCGCCGGTGCTGCTGCTCACCGTGATGGCGCAGCGGCAGATCGTCGCCGGCCTCACCGCGGGCGCGGTGAAGGGCGGCTAGAGCGCGTACTCGTAAATCCGCCCGCCGAATGACGCCTGCGTTGCCGTCAGAAGCGGACAAACGACACGCGCTCGGTCATGTCGGCTGAGGCCAATAGCAGAAGCCGACGGCACCCGGCCCATTACGTCTGAGGACACTGAAATCTACATCTTGTCGATGATCGACGAACCACCGACTTCGGACGCGCTCTCTTTAGCAGCGGCCGCGACAATCGCGGGGATTACGTCCTCGGCACGATCAACGACAATGGGTTGAAGCAGGTGGTCCCTATGAAGGAAACCTGCGCTGCGTATGTGGTCCAGCATTGCCATCATCGGTGCCCAAAAACCTTTGATGTTCATCAGGACCATCGGCTTACGGTGCTGCCCAAGCTGGGCCCAAGTCATGATTTCCACGATTTCTTCGACGGTGCCGATGCCACCCGGAAGTGCCACGAAGGCATCAGAACGCTCAAACATTCTGTGTTTGCGTTCGTGCATGGTGTCTGTGATCGTCAAGTCTTCGAACATCTTGAGCGCATCAGTCGTCGTTTCCCAGTTTGTGAGAAATCTCGGAATGATCGCGCCGACCTTGCCGCCGTTGTTCAGTGTGCCGCGAGCGACCGCGCCCATCACACCATGGGTTCCGCCGCCGTAGATCAGCGTTAATCCCGATGCTGCAAGAGCGTGTCCCAATCGTTCGCCTGCCTCGACGTAGGCAACGTCGTGACCGGGCGAGGAGCCGCAATAGACGCAGACTGCTTTGATCGTGCTCATGTGGAGGATAAACGCGATGCACGGCCATAGCGTCAAGCTTGTTGTGCTCGCCAGAGTCCGCTTTGGGTCACAAAGGCGATATCCCTGACGTCGGGTCGCGTGTCTGCTTCGCCCCTGAATAAGCCTTGTAGCCCGGATGAAGCGCAGCGTAATCCGGGATTCTTGGCCTGCGTGAAGACCGGTCCCGGATTTCGCTTCGCTGCATCCGGGCTACGAAGTCTTCTCCTTCCCACACGCGTGAGAGGGAGCCCGGTGCCTTCGCGGTCGCATGCTCTACGCAGCGAGCGCCTCCAGCACTGCGGCTGAATCGGTGACCCAGCCGAAGATGCCGCCCTGGGCCTTGATCATCTTCAGGCCCATCTCGTGGAATTCCGGGAAGTAAGACGCGCAGCCGTCTGATATCACGACGCAGCGGTAGCCGCGGTCGTTGGCCTCGCGCACCGTGGTGTTGACGCAGACCTCGGTGGTGACGCCGCAGACCAGGAGATTCTCGATGCCGTATTTCTGCAGGATGTCGCCGAATTCGGTGGCGTAGAACGCGCCCTTGCCGGGCTTGTCGATCACGATCTCGCTGCCCTGCGGATAGAGCTCGGGAATGATGTCGTGCCCCGCCTCGCCGCGGATCAGGATTCGTCCCATCGGTCCGGGATCGCCGATCCGCAAGCGAGGCGCACCGCGCTCGACCTTCGCAGGCGGCGCGTCGGAAAGATCGGGCAGATGGCCCTCCCGGGTATGGACCACGAGCAGCCCGGCGGCGCGCACGGCCGCGAGCACTGCGGCAATCGGCTTCACCGCGCGGGCAAGCTGGCTGACGTCATTGCCGAGCGTCTCGCCGAAGCCCCCTCGCTCCATGAAGTCGCGCTGCATGTCGATGATGACGAGCGCGGTCCTGCTCCAGTCGAGCGTGATCGGCGCCGGCTCCGCCGCGATCGTCCCGCTTGAATTCGCCATGACGCATGCCCCGAATGCGAGAAAACCCGCATTTGATTAAGCAAAGCGCGTGCCATTGCGCAATGATGCGGCGCATCGCGGCGATCCCGATCAGCATGTGACCGTACGCCTGCATTTGCGCATTCTGCGATCTTGCTGGCATGATCGTTGCTAGCTGGGAGCCCGACGGGAGCCCGACCGAACGAAGGTCATCGTTCGCGAAATGACAGCCCATTTCAGACAGGCGGGAGGACAGGCATGAATGGACTTGGCGGTCTCAACAAATCACCAAATGGCGTGGTGATCGGACTGGTGCAGCTGCAGTTGCCTGTGGTTGCGACAAGGTCCGACCTGGCACGGCAGACGGAGCGCATCGTCTGGATGGTCGGCAAGGCGCGGCGCAACCTCGGAACCATGGACCTCGTCGTGTTCCCCGAATACTCGCTGCACGGCCTCTCGATGGATACCAATCCGGAGATCATGTGCCGGCTCGACGGGCCTGAAGTCGCGGCTTTCAAGCGGGCCTGCATCGAGAACAAGATCTGGGGCTGCTTCTCCATCATGGAGTTCAACCCGCACGGCAACCCCTACAATTCAGGGCTGATCATCGACGATCACGGCGATATCAAGCTGTACTACCGCAAATTCCATCCCTGGATTCCGGTCGAGCCGTGGGAGCCGGGCAATATCGGCATTCCCGTGATCGACGGACCGAAGGGCGCCAAGATTGCGCTGATCATCTGCCATGACGGCATGTTCCCGGAAATGGCGCGGGAATGCGCCTACAGGGGCGCGGAGATCATGATCCGCACCGCAGGCTACACCGCGCCGATCCGCGACAGCTGGCGCTTCACCAACCAGGCCAACGCGTTCCAGAACCTGATGGTGACGGCCAATGTCTGCATGTGCGGCTCGGACGGGTCGTTCGACTCGATGGGCGAAGGCATGATCGTCAATTTCGAAGGCAGCATCATCGCGCACGGCACCACGGGGCGGGCCGACGAGATCATCACCGCCGAGGTGCGGCCCGACCTCGTGCGCGAGGCACGGATCAATTGGGGCGTCGAGAACAACATCTATCAGCTCTGGCACCGCGGCTATGTCGCGGTGAAGGGCGGCGCGATGGATTGCCCCTACACGTTCATGCAGGACATGGTGTCCGGTCGCTTCCGCCTGCCCTGGGAAGATCAGGTCAAGATTACCGACGGCACGTCCTGCGGCTTTCCCGCACCGACACGGATGTTCGGCAAGACCGCGAAGGCCGCCGAGTAGCCGGCCCTTTGATGTGAGCATGATCTCTTCGGAAAACCGCTCCACACTTTTCCGGATCATGCTCTACTTGAAGAAGTGCACGAGGCCGATGCTCAAGCCCAGCAGCAGCATCAGCGACAGCGTGACGGCGGCCGTCACCCGGCCGCCGACGGTCGAGAGCACCCGCACATCGACGCCGAGCCCGAGCGCTGCCATCGAGACGACGGTGAGGATCGCCGCCGTCTTGGTCACCGGCGCGATCGCGATGTCAGGCACGAGCTGGAACGAGCGCAGCGCGGCCAGCACCAGGAAGCCGATGATGAACCAGGGCACCAGCTTGAACGGGCTGATCGAGGCGGCCTTCGAAGTGCCCTCCTTCGCAGCGCCGGCCTTGCGCCGCCGCGCCACCAGCAGCGAGAGGCCGATCACGATCGGGCCCAGCATCAATACCCGCACCAGCTTGACCAGCGTGCCGATCTGGGTCGAGACGATGCCGGCCGGCACGGTCGCCGCCAGCACCTGCGGCACGGCATAGACGGTGAGGCCGGCGAGGATGCCGTATTGCGTCGCCGTCAGCTTGAGCAGCGGAATCAAGAGCGGTAGGCCGAGCACCATCAGCACGCCGAGAATGGCGGTGAACGAGATCGACGAGGCGATGTCGTCGCCATCGGCCTCGATCACCGGCGCCACCGCCGCGATCGCCGAGTTGCCGCAGATCGAGTTGCCGCAGGCGATCAGGATCGCGAGCTTGGTCTTGAGGCCGAGCATCCGGCTGAGGCCGTAGCTCACCGCCAGCATGATCACGACGGTCACGGCGATGGCGCCGATCAGCAGCCCGCCCGAGGCCACGATCGCGGCAAAGCTGATGGAGGCGCCGAGCAGCATCACCGCGACCTCGAGCAGCTGCTTGGCGCTGAAGGCAATGCCCGAGCGCCAGCGCTCCGACGGCTCCCAGGCGGTGCGCACCGCCATGCCGAGCAGGATCGCGACGACGAGGGCCTCGATATAGGGATGGTCGAAAACGCGCTCCTCGGCGGCCTGGATGCCGAGCGAGATGACCGTGACGACCCCGCAGAGCAGAATCCCTGGAATGAGCTGGAATATGCGCCTCAGCGCCCCCTGCTTCTGCCCCTGGTCTTGTTCTTGTTCCGGCACAAAATCCTCTTTTCGGAGAAGATTTTATGCGCCAGTGCGCACCTCTTGGCTAATATATTTTCGGACTGCCCCGATAGAGAGAAGTTATGTCCCTCAACCTGCATCTGCTCCGCCTGTTCGCGGCCGTGGCGAGAACCGGAAGTTTCTCCCGCGCCGCCGACCTCCTGCACATCAGCCAGCCGGCGATCTCCAAGGGCGTGCGGGATTTCGAGCTGCAGGTCGGCTGCCGGCTGCTCGACCGCACGCCGAAGGGGGTGCGGCCGACCCGGGAGGGCGCGGCGCTGGCGCGGCATGCCGAGACGCTGTTCGCGGCCGAACGCGCCGCCGAGGACGAATTGCAGGCGCTGCGCAACCTCGACAGCGGGTCGCTGCGGATCGGCGCCAGCACCACGATCGCGACCTACATGATCCCGGAATATCTCGGCGTGTTCCACCGTGCCTTTCCCGGTATCGATCTGCATGTCGTGAGCGCCAACACCAGCGACATCGCCGCGCTGATGCTGGGACACGAGATCGAGATCGCGCTGGTCGAGGGGCCGGTCGAGGACGAGAATTTGGTCAGCGAAACCTGGCGTACCGACGTGATGGCGCTGATCGCGGGTCCGGATCATCGCTTCGCAGCGGTCCAGGGGCCGATCGACATCCGGTCGCTGAACGACGAGATCCTGATCGTCCGGGAACCCGGCTCAGGCACGCGCGAGGTGGTCGCGCAGGCGCTGGCCGCCCACCACGTCGAGCCGCAGCGGACGCTCGAGATCGGCAGTACCGAGGCGATCAAGCAGGCGGTGGCATCAGGTGTCGGCGTCGCTATCGTGTCGATCGCGACGATCGACGATCAGGTGAAGCTCGGAAAGCTGAAGGTGATCCCGATCAAGGGCGTCCATATCGAGCGCACGCTCTGGCAACTGAAATCGCCTGGCCGGCTGGACGTGCCGGCGGCGGTGGCGTTCGAGGGGATCATTCGGGAAGCGCAAACGGCGAAGACGGCGCCGCGCGGGCCTGCGGCTAGAGCGCGGCGAACAGACCCTGCGCCCAGGCAACGGCATGCTCGAAGCTGAACACGCCGGGCTCGAAATAGACGGCCCGTGCCAGCACGATGCCGACCACCAGCACCCAGAACACGCTGGTGCCCGCGGTCTTCAGCCATTTCGACACGCCCTCGCTCGCGATCGAGGGATCGACCGCGGGGACCGGCTCGCCGAAGGGATCGAATGCGGATTGGCTCATCGTCGTGACCATCAGGAATGTCAGGAGAATGTCGCGACGACGGGGGCGGAAGCAAGGGTAGTGGAATGCCTTTTGCGGCGGTTACTTGGAAGGACGTTTTCCGGTCTGAAAGCCGGGGAGCATTTCCTTCTCGGCGTCCCCTTCAGCCATCAACTATCGGTCACGCGCTGCGGCGCCACGCGTGGCAGCGTGATCCGCATGCGTGTCCCCAGGCCCGGGGCACTGTCGAGATGGAGCTCTCCGCCCAGCCGGTTCGTGACGATGTTATGAACGATATGGAGACCGAGCCCGATACGGCCGATGTCGCGGCGCGTGGTGAAGAAGGGATCGAAGGCCTGCCGCAGCACGTCGTCGTCCATCCCGCAACCGTTGTCGGCGAACAGGATCTCGACCTGGTCCGCGCCTGACGCGCGCAGCCGGATCGCGATGATGCCGCCCTTGCCATCCGGAAATGCGTGCGCCACCGAATTGACGAACAGGTTGGTCAGCACCTGGCCGTAGGGGCCGGGATAGCTGTTCATGGCAAGACCGGGCGGGCAATCGACCTCGAGCGCCAGGTTGTTCTTCGGCAAGGCCGGACGCAGGTTCGAGAGAACCTGCTCGGTCACCGCGGCGAGATCGAACTGGCTGCGGTCGAAATAGCTGCGATCGACGGCGACCTGCTTGAACGATTGCACCAGATCCGCCGCGCGCTTGAGGTTGCCGACAAGCAGCGACGAGGCGCTTTCGACGACCTCGATGAAATCGCTCAGGCTGGACCGCTTCAGCTTGCCGCGCGCAGCCTCGGCAGCGAAGTCGGCGCATTTCTGCTCCAGCACCGACGCGACGGTGAGACTGGTGCCGACCGGACTGTTGATCTCGTGCGCGACGCCGGCCACCAGCCGGCCCAGCGCCGCGAGCTTTTCCGCCTCGATCAGCGACGCCTGGGTCTCCTGCAGATGGTGCAACGCCTTCTCGGCTGCGTCGCGCGCGGCGCGGATCTCGCGTTCGCTGCGCTTGCGATCGGTGATCTCTTCGGCCGCAACGTTGACGCCGACGATGCTCCCGTTCGGTTCGCGCTGCGGATGCCAATGCGTGATCCAGCATCGCTCGTCATTGTGGCCGGGGCGCTGGCCGTAAACCTCCACGTCGGTCACGGGCTCTCCGGTCTCCATGATCGACCGAACGATACCTTCGACCGCCGAAGCCAGCGCGGGCACGCAATCGTGCACCGTACGCCCGAGGTGGCCTTCGACCGAAATGCCACAGATCTCGGTGAGACGCTGGTTGATCTGAAGGTAACGGCAATCGGGAGAGAGGTAGGCAAGACCGATCGGCGCAGTGTCGTAGATCAGCTGCAGCGCCGGTTGCTTTGGGAACTGAACGTCCTGGACGACGGACGACCTCATGTCCACTACCCCCCGTTGCACCAAGTCTAGCGCTTCACGTCCGGCCCGCAAATAGCCCAGCTGAGCCGGAAACGGTGGTCTGATCTGTCTGTACTCGACGGGGCGGGGCCGGCAGCGGCCCCTGGACCGGTACCTGCGGCGTGCTGACGCAACGTGGACAGCAAGCGCCCCTCAGCGAAGGCCTGCGAAGCGCGCAATTTTAGCTATTCACGACACCGTGCGGACGAAAATTCTCGATGAAGCGCAGCAGCACCCGCGCGCCGGTGTCGGCGTCGGCGAGCTCGACATGCTCGGCCGGATTGTGGCTGATCCCGCCGCGGCAGCGCACGAAGATCATGCCGATATCGGCGACATCCACCATCGCCATGCCGTCATGCCCCGCCCCGCTCGGCAGCTCGAACGCGGCATGGCCCTCGGCCGCAACGGCCTCGGCGATCTGCGTCTTGAGCCACGGCGCGCAGGGCACGCTGCGGTTCTCGTGGGTGACGTCGATCTGCAAGGCGAGGTCGCGGCGCTTTGCGATCGCCTCGATCTGCCGCACGATGTCGGCGACGGCGCGCTTGCGATGCATGTCGTTCTGCGAACGGATGTCCATGGTGAAGGACACCTTGCCCGGGATCACATTGGTGGCGCCCGGCATCGCGTTGACATAGCCGACGGTGCCGACGAGGCCTTGTTCGTCGGACTGGCAAAACTGTTCGATCGCAACGATGCATTCGGCAGCGCCCGCCAGCGCATCGCGCCGCAGCTTCATCGGCACCGTGCCGGCGTGGCCGGCGACGCCGGTGAGACTGGCGGCCAGCCGGGTCGCACCCGAAATCGCGGTGACGACGCCGACCGGCAGCGCCTTCTCCTCAAGCACGGGGCCCTGCTCGATGTGCAGCTCGACATAGCCGAGCAGCTCGCGGCGGGCGCGCGCCGCCTTGCCGATATGATCGGGCTCGAGGCCGAACTGGATCAGCGCATCGCGCATCGACGTGCCGGCGCGGTCGCGCGTGTTGAGCACGCTCTCGTCGAAGGTGCCGGCGACCGCGCGGCTGCCGAGCAGGGTCGAGGCGAAGCGCACGCCCTCCTCGTCAGCAAAGCCCACGATCTCGATCGCGAACGGCAGCCGCCTGCCGCGCCGGTTCAGATCGGCGACGCAGGCGATTGCGGTGATGACGCCAAGCGGGCCGTCCCATCGGCCGGCGTCGCGCACGGTGTCGTAATGCGAGCCGAGCATCAGCGCCGGCAGGCCCGGCCGCTCGCCCTCATAGCGGCCGCAGACATTGCCGATGGCATCGAGATGCGCGCTCATGCCAGCCTCGCGCATCCAGGACAGGATGAGATCGGCCGCCTTGCGGTGCTCGTCGGTGAGGAAGACTCGCGCCAGATGCTCCGGCGTCTCGGAGATCGTCGCGAGCTGATCGATCCGCGCCACGATCTCTTCGCCAAGCGAAGACGGTTTCGAGGACGGTTTTGTCTCGCTCATGCTGTTTCCCATCAGTCCAACGCGGCCGCCGGAGCCCGCTTCACTCGTAGCAGGCCCGATCCGATTGACCAGCCGGCAAATGGCGCGTCGCGCGCAGGTCCCGACCGGGCGTGCACGGGCTGTCCAGCGGTTAGCGACTGCTTAACGGCATTGCATACAACAGCGATCGATCGCTCATAAAATAGGCAAATCGATCTGGATCAGCTTCCGAGACTTCTGGACCTGATCACCATTCCTACGTGCATTCAACCACTTACGGAGGAATGACCGCCAAACATGCTCTGGCATGAAGCTTGCGACACTTCCCTCAAGCTCCGCCGTCGGGCGGCTGCGACAAGGACAGGCGGGCCGGACCCGCCGGAGGGAGCAGGCGATGGATTTTGGCAGGATTTCAAGAAGGCATTTATTGCAGGGGAGCGCCGCACTGGCGCTCGGCAGCACGCTCGGCATTCGTGGCGCGGCCGCAGCCGAAACCACGATCGGCTTCATCTATGTCGGGTCGCGCGACGACTACGGCTACAACCAGGCCCACGCGCAAGGAGCCGCGGCGGTGAAGAAGCTTCCCGGCATCAAGGTCGTCGAGGAAGAAAAGGTGCCGGAGACCGATGCAGTCGAGAAGACCATCGAGTCCATGATCAATCTCGACGGCGCCACGCTCATGTTCCCGACCTCGTTCGGTTACTACAACCCGCACGTCCTCAAGATGGCGGGCAAGTTTCCAAAACTGCATTTCGAGCATTGCGGCGGGCTGTGGTCCGACAAGGACCCGAAGAACGCGGGCAGCTATTTCGGCTATATCGACGAGGCGCAGTACATCTCCGGCATCGTCGCCGGCTATTCGACCAAGAGCGGCAAGCTCGGCTTCGTCGCCGCCAAGCCGATCCCGCAGGTGCTGCGCAACATCAACGCATTCACGCTCGGCGCCCGGCTCGCCAATCCAAAGGCGACCACGCAGGTGATCTTCACCGGCGACTGGTCGATGCCGGTCAAGGAGGCCGAGGCGACCAACAGCCTGATCGACCAGGGCGTCGACGTGCTGACCTGCCATGTCGACGGACCGAAGACGATGGTCGAGAACGCCGCGCGCCGCGGCGCTTTCGTCTGCGGCTATCACGTCAACCAGTCGCCGCTGGCGCCGAAGGCCTATCTCACCGGCGCCGAGTGGAATTGGGAGGCGCTCTACCCGAAATTCGTCAAGATGATCACCGCGGGCGAAGCGATCCCGAACTTCTATCGCGGCGGCCTCAAGGAAGAGATCGTCAAGGTGTCGCCCTACGGCGAAATGGTCTCGGCCGAGGCGCGCAAGCATGCCGACGACGTCAAGGCCAAGTTCATGACCGGCGAGTACGCGATCTTCAAGGGCCCGCTCGTCGACAACAAGGGCAAGACGGTGATCGCTTCCGGCACCGATCGCGGCCAGCAGGATCCCGAGCTCGAGAAGATGGACTATCTCGTCGAGGGCGTGATCGGAGCCACCGCGTGACGACCGAGACGGCGGAATCGGTGGAGGCGGCCGGCATCGCTCCGGCCGCCGATCCCGGATTCCTCCAGCGCCACGGCGCGAGCATCGAATACATCCTGATCCCGGCCGCGGCGCTGGTCGGCGCGCTCGCGGTGTTCGGCGGTTTTGTCGCGCTGTACGGCAAGAACCCGCTCGATCTGTATTTCTACATGTATTACGGCGCGTTCGGCACCGCCTTCTCCTGGCAGAACACGCTGACCCGCGCCGCACCGCTGATCCTGACCGCGCTGTGCACGGCGCTGCCGGCGCAGCTCGGCATGGTGATCATCGGCGGCGAAGGCGCGCTGCTGATCGGCGCGCTGTCGGCGACCGCGGCCGCGCTGGCGCTGCAAGGCGCGGCGCCGATCGTGGTGCAGCTCGCGATGGTGATCGCGGGCATGATCGGCGGCGGCCTCTGGATCACGCTGTCGGGCGGCCTGCGGCAATATCGCGGGGTCAACGAGACGATCTCGAGCCTGCTGCTGGTCTATATCGCGCTTGCGATTCTGAACCATCTGGTCGAGGGCCCGATGCGCGATCCGGCGAGCCTGAACAAGCCGTCGACGCGCGAGATCGGCGCCGCCAACATGATCGGCACCATTCCCGGCACCGACGTGCATTGGGGCCTGGTGTTCGGCCTCGTCGCGGCCGTTGCCGCCTACATCCTGATCTATCACACCACCTTCGGCTTCGCGGCGCGCGTTGCCGGCGGCAACATCCGCGCCGCCAAGATCGTCGGCCTCAGCGTCGGCAAGCTGATCCTGACCGTCTGCTTCCTCGCCGGCAGTTGCGCCGGGCTAGCCGGCATGATCGAGGTCGCGGCGGTGCAGGGCCGCACCAACGCCAACCTCGCCGCCGGTTACGGCTTCACCGGCATCCTGGTCGCGTTCCTGGCGCGGCAGAATCCGCTCGCGATCATTCCGGTGGCGATCCTGCTCGGCGGCATCTCGGCTTCCGGCGGCCTGTTGCAGCGGCGGCTCGGCCTGCCCGACGCCTCCGTGCTGGTGCTGCAAGGCATCATCTTCGTGTTCGTGCTGGCCAGCGACGCGCTCTATGGACGGATCGGATTCCTGAAGGGAAAGTCCTGACATGGCGGACGCATCGCTCGGGCTCTGGACCGTTCCGCTGGCCGTGTTCGGCGGCGCCATCCGCGTCTCGACGCCGTTCCTGTTCGTCAGCCTCGGCGAGTGCATCACCGAGCGAAGTGGCCGCATCAATCTCGGCCTCGAGGGCACGCTGGTGATGGGCGCAATGAGCGCCTACGGCATCTCCTATCTGTCGGGCTCGCCGTGGCTCGGGGTGCTTGCGGCCGGCATCACCGGCGCCCTGTTCGGCGCGCTGCATGCCGGGATCTGCTCGCTGCCGCGGGTCAACGACATCGCGGTCGGCATCGCGCTGATGCTGCTCGGCACTGGTTTGGCGTTCTTCCTCGGCAAGCCGCTGATCGAGCCGACCGCGGCCCGGCTGCCGGCGATCGATTTCGGCTGGTGGAGCGACGTGCCGCAGGTGCGCGCGGCGCTGCGCATCAACGTGCTGTTCCTGATCGGCGTCGCGATCGCGCCGCTGCTCTACTGGGCCTTCAGGACCACGCGCTGGGGCCTCTTGATCCGCACCGCCGGCGAGAGCGCGGATGCGGCACGCGCGATGGGCCATTCGGTGCTGCTGATCAGGTTGCGCGCCACCATGGTCGGCGGCTTCCTCGCCGGCATCGGCGGCTCGTTCCTGTCGCTGTTCTATCCCGGCAGCTGGAACGAAGGCCTTTCCTCGGGACAGGGCATCACCGCGGTGGCACTGGTGATCTTCGCGCGCTGGGACCCGATGCTGTGCCTGTGGGCGTCGCTCGCCTTCGGCGGCGCGGCCGCGCTCGGGCCCGCGCTGCAATCGGTCGGCATCACCTCCGGCTATCATTTGTTCAACGCCGCGCCCTACATCCTGACGCTGGCGATCATGATCATCACCTGCTCGCCGAAGCGCACGCTGACCGGCGCGCCCGCCGAATTGTCCATCACCCGATAGCATCTCGAAAGATCATTTCATGCCCGAGCGCTTCATCAAGTCCGAGCCCTACGCCTGGCCCTACAATGGCGATCTGCGGCCAGAGAATACCGCGCTCATCATCATCGACATGCAGACCGATTTCTGCGGCGTCGGCGGCTATGTCGACAAGATGGGCTACGACCTGTCGCTGACGCGGGCGCCGATCGAGCCGATCAGGAAGCTGCTCGCGGTGATGCGCGCGCAGGGCTTTCACATCATCCATACGCGCGAGGGGCACCGGCCTGATCTGACCGACCTGCCCGCCAACAAGCGCTGGCGCTCGCGCCAGATCGGCGCCGGCATCGGCGACCCCGGCCCCTGCGGCCGCATCCTGGTGCGCGGCGAACCCGGCTGGGAGATCATTCCCGACCTCGCGCCGCTGCCGGGCGAGCCAATTATCGACAAGCCCGGAAAAGGCTCGTTCTGCGCTACCGACCTCGAGCTGATGCTGCGGCTGCGCGGCATCGAGAACATCGTGCTGACCGGCATCACCACCGACGTCTGCGTCCACACCACCATGCGCGAGGCCAACGACCGCGGCTTCGAGTGCGTGTTGGTCGAGGACTGTTGCGGCGCGACCGACCGGAGCAACCACGACCACGCGCTGAAGATGATCAAGATGCAGGGCGGTGTGTTCGGCGCGGTGACCAGATCCGCCGACCTGATCGGGGCGCTGTCGTGATCATCGGCGAGCCGCCCGCACCATCAGGCGCGTTCGGCGTCGATGCCATCGCCATGACGATGCGGTTCGGCGATTTCACAGCGCTCGACAATGTCGAGCTCAAGGTGCGTCCCGGCTCGTTCCACGCGCTGCTCGGCGAGAACGGCGCGGGCAAGAGCACGCTCGTGAAATGCATTATGGGCTATTACCACGCCACCGAAGGCGACATCCTGGTCGGCGGCCGCCAGCAGGCCATTGCCAATCCGAAGGACGCGCATGCGCTCGGGCTCGGCATGGTCTACCAGCATTTCACGCTGGTGCCAGCGATGACGGTTGCCGAGAATTTGGTGCTGGCGCGCGACGACGTTCCTGCCGTGGTCGACTGGCGCGAGGAGAAGAAGGAGCTCGAGGCCTTCCTGGTGCGGATGCCGTTCAAGGTGCCGCTCGACGCAAAAGTATCCGACATCTCCGCCGGCGAGCGGCAGAAATGCGAGATCCTCAAGCAGCTGTATCTGAAGCGGCGCTTCCTGATCCTGGACGAGCCGACCTCGGTGCTGACACCGGGCGAAGCCGACGAGGTGCTCGGCATGCTGCGCGCGATGGTGGTCGCGGGCGAACTCACCATCCTGATGATCACGCACAAGTTCCGCGAGGTGATGGCCTTTGCTGACGAGGTGACCATCCTGCGCCGCGGCAAGCTTGCCGGCACCGGCCGGGTTGCCGAGCTGACGCCGGATGAGATGGCCCGCACCATGATCGGCGCCGAGCAGCTGACGGTGCAACCGCCGCGCACCGGCGAGACCGGCGCGGCCCGGCTCGAGCTCGACGGGCTCACCGCGCTTGACGATGCCGGCGCGATCGCCGTGCACGGCGTGTCGCTGACCGTGAAGAGCGGCGAGATTGTCGGCATCGCCGGCGTCTCCGGCAACGGCCAGCGCCAGCTCGTGGAGGTGTTGGCCGGCCAGCGCGAGGCCGAGAGCGGCACCATCCGCGTCCAGGGCGAGACCTATGCGGCGAGCCGCGCGGAGATGCGCCGCCACAGGATGTCGCTGTTGCCGGAAGAGCCGCTGAAGAATGCCTGCGTCGGCGGCATGAGCGTCGCCGACAACATCGCATTCCGCGAGTTCGATCGCGCCCCGTTCGCGCGCGGCGGCTGGTGGCTGAACCGCGCCGCCTTCCGCAACGACGCCGAGCGCAAGATCAACCGCTACAAGATCAAGACCCGCACGCCGGAGACGCCGATCGCGGCGCTGTCGGGCGGCAATGTGCAGCGCGCGGTGCTGGCGCGCGAGCTTTCGGGCGATGTCGAGGTGCTGATCGCCGCCAACCCCTGCTTCGGACTCGACTTCGCGGCAGTGGCGCAAATCCACGCCGAGATCATGGCCGCCCGCAATCGCGGCGCAGCGGTGCTGTTGGTCAGTGAGGATCTCGATGAGCTCCTGGAGCTGTCGGATCGGCTGGTCGTGATGTTCCACGGCGCGTTCGTGCATGAGGCCCGCGCCAGCGAGGCCGACCTCACCGAGATCGGCCGGCACATGGCAGGCCATTGACCATCCGCGTCAAGCGAAGCAATCCATTGTTCCGCGTACGCGGGATCTCGCAATGGCGAACAGCTCTGGCCTCACAAAGATGTCGTCCCTGCGAAAGCAGGGACCCATAACCACGAATGCTGATTGTTGCGCAGCGCTGGAACGACGAATCCCGTTCACAACATCCGCCGCGGCGTATGGGTCCCTGCTCCCGTGCGCAATTGCGCACTAGGCAGGGACGACACCGGAGTTTGTGGCGCGCGATCCGGCAAGATCCCGCCATTGCAATGACGAAGCTGGCTGCGCTCCGCGTCACATCGGGGCAAACCTACCCGATCTCGAACGCGTGTTCCGCGAGATGCTTCAGATTGGCGTGCCAATGCTCGGCGATCGCAAGCCGGGTCGGCACCCAGACATACTCGTGCTTCTGGATGTAGTCGAGAAAGCGCATCAGCGCGGCGGCGCGGCCGGGACGCCCGACGACACGGCAATGCAGGCCGATCGACATCATCTTCGGTGAGGTCGCGCCCTCGGCATAGAGCACGTCGAAACTGTCTTTCAGGTAAGTGTAGAACTCCTCGCCGCCGCCGAAGCCCTGCGCGTTGATGAAGCGCATGTCGTTGGCATCGAGCGTATAGGGGATCACGAGATGCGGCTCGGTGCCTGGCGCCTTGATCCAGTACGGCAAATCGTCGGCATAGGAGTCGCAGAGATAACGGAGGCCACCCGCCTCCATCAAAAGCCGCATCGTGTTGATCGAGGAGCGGCCGGTGTACCAGCCGAGCGGCCGCGCGCCTGTCGCCTCGGTGTGCACGGCAATGGCGCGGGCGATCTCCTCGCGCTCCTCGTCCTCCGACATGTCCTTGTGCTCGACCCAGCGCAGGCTGTGGCTGGCGATGTCCCAGCCCGCCTCCTGCATCGCGGCGACGACGTCCGGATTGCGTTTCAGCGCCGTCGCGACGCCGAACACCGTGGCCGGCAGCTTCCGCTCGGTGAACATCCGCCACAGCCGCCAGAAGCCGGCGCGCGAGCCATATTCGAACATCGTTTCGATATTGGCGTGACGCTGCCCGACCCAGGGCTGCGCGCCGAGCACGTCGGACAGGAACGCTTCCGAGGCGCGATCACCGTGCAGGATGTTGTTCTCGCCGCCCTCCTCGAAATTGACCACGAATTGCACGGCGATGCGCGCCGCGTCGGGCCATTTCGGATCGGGCGGATTGCGGCCGTAGCCGCGGAGATCGCGCGGATAGCGGGCCTCGGTCACATCAGATTTCCTCGAAGCGGATGTTCTGCGCGCCCTTCCACAACACGGTCTTGCCGAAGGCGGTGAGGTTCTCCAGCCCCGAGGTCAGCGTGATGAAATGATTGCCGGCGAGCTGGCCCATCTTGCTGGCGAAATGCACGCCGCCATAGGCGAGCAGGATCTCGGTCTCGCTGATGCCGCCGGGATAGAGGATGATCTGGCCCGGCGCCGGATAGCTGGTGTGGTTCTCGTAGGACACGCCGAAGTCGAGGTCGCCGAGCGGCATCCAGACGCCCTCGCCGCTCCAGCGCACGTGGATCGCCTGGCTCTCGAACGGCATCGCCTTGCGGAACGCGGCGACCGTCTTCGGCGCGAGCTGCTCCTCGAAACGGGCGTCAAAGGTGAACTCGCCGGCGCGGACAATCAGTTTGCTCATCGATCTCTCGTGGGTGGGCCAAGAAGTGATGTCCCAACCATTGCCGCCGGCCCGGGCCGGACGCAAGGCCGATTCCGGCCCGGGAAGCCGGTTTTTCGCCGCTCGGCGGCCTTCAACGCAGATTTGAGCAGAGTTGCGTTGCGCGGCGCCTTCCCGTTTGCGAGCCTGCGCGGATACGTCGAACAGGGTGACTTTGATGACAGCAAGCGGTCTGCACGGACATGTGGCGCTGGTGACCGGCGGATCGCGCGGCATTGGTGCGGCGATCGTCAAGATGCTGGCGGATGCCGGCGCCGCCGTCGCCATCAATTATCGCGAGCGCTCGGCCGAGGCGGAGACGCTGGCGAAGGGCATCATTGCCGCCGGCGGCCGCGCCGTCGCGATCGCCGCCGACGTCTCGGAAGCCGCCGCCGTCGCCACGCTGGTCGAGCGCGCCAAATCCGGGCTCGGCCCGGTCGACATCCTCGTCAACAATGCCGGGATCGCCATCGTCAGGGGTATCGACGAGCTCACCGAGGAGGATTTCGACCGCACCATCACGGTCAATCTCAAATCGGCGTTCCTGTGCACTCAGGCGGTGCTGCCGATGATGCGCACCCGGAAATGGGGCCGCATCGTCAACATCTCCTCCGGCGCTGCGCGCGGCGCCGGCTCGATCGGGCCACACTACAACGCATCCAAGGCGGCGATGGAGGGGATGACCCGCGGCTATGCCGCACGCCTCGTCAAGGAGGGCATCACGGTCAATGCCGTCGCGCCCTCGCTGATCGAGACCGACATGATGAAGGGACAGAGCGAGCTGGTCAGCCGCATTCCGATGGGCCGTTTCGGCACCGCCGAGGAGGTCGCGCAGGCCGTGATGCTGCTGGTCAATAATCCCTACATGACCGGACAGACCATCGCGATGAGCGGCGGCATGGCGTTCAACTAGGACGCGGCCTCATCAGCGCGCAGCCATAGCCTGATCGATGCGAGTTGAACGACGGCAAGGTAGCTGGCGGCGAGCTTGTCATAGCGCATTGGTCGCGGGATCATCGCGCCTGCGGTACGAATGAGTGATCGAGGCGTGAGAGATCGTCGCCTGAGATGAGTGCATCTGGCCCAGCAGCGGCAGAGACGTGTGCATCCCTGCCGGTTCCACCGATTGCTCCCGGTGTCCTGTCTCTTGGGTTTGGCAAATGTTCGTTTCATCGGCACGAAACGATTGATTTCGCCGAGTGGGAACACGTTGCCAAGAAGCCACAGCGATTGAAGGGAATGGAGATTGGAGGCGTCATTCTCGTGGCGGCGCACGCGCTCGCGGCTTATTGGTTAGGGACAGATCGGGCAGCATGTCATTTCCAGCCCGGCAGTTTTGTTTCAGACGCTTGATTGATCAGAGCTGGAATTGGCATCAGCCAATTTCAGAAGCCATGGAGCTTGTCGCGAAATGAATTTCGATAATCAAACCAGATCTTCTTATTCGAACCACACACATTCAGCATCAGTGACCTCCGCCGATAAACCGAATGAGGGCCAGGACGGCGAAACACGCTTTGGATTTAGGGCAACGGACTTGATCGTATACCCTGCGCACGGCGTCGGCCAAATTGTAGCGATTGAGGAACAGACGGTGGCGGGGGCTTGCCTCGAGTTCTTTGTCGTCTATTTCGCGAAGAGCAAGATGACGCTACGCGTTCCGACGAGGAAGGCGGCAAACGCCGGAATGCGTCAACTGTCCGATCCCGTTTCCATCGAGCACGTGCGACGAATCCTGGGGCAGGCGCCGCACAAAGCGCGGGGTAATTGGTCCCGACTTGCTCAAGAATACGAAAGCAAGATCAATTCGGGCAATATTGTCGCTATCGCGGAGGTCATGCGCGATCTGTATCGGCCCGCGGTCAATCCCGAGCAGAGCTACAGCGAACGACAGCTGTACGCTGCGGCTGTCGAGCGCCTGTCCGGAGAAGTGGCGCTCGTCAGCGGCATTACTGAAGAAGAAGCCGTCAAGGAGCTTGAAAGCCTCATCAATGCTGAGGTCAGGCGGAGCGCATAGAGACTGGTCGCACCTCCTCGGAACGTCTGCGTCCGGTCCCGGCCGACGTTCCGGCGCCGCCGGCCAGATATGATTTCCTAGGATGGCCGTTCGACGAAGGCGACGGTCTTATTGCTATAGGTCCATATCGCGCCGTCGCGTTTGCTGATCCCGAGAAAGGCGGTCTTTGTACCGGCATATTTCATGTCGCGATTGCCCCCGTCGATGCCATAGGCCCATGGGTCGAGGCACAGAAACTCGGTGATCTTGCCGTCGGCTCCCGATGTGCGGTGGCCGACGATGCCCACATAATGGGCGCCGCCGAGGGAAGCCCGCACCGGCACCTTGTTTTCGAGATTCTTGATTGTCCAATCCACCGCTTTGCTGGGATCGCGGCCCGCGCTCACCTGGTCGCGCGCCGTCGGTTCGGCCATTTTCCAGCCCATATAGCGGACAAACACGATCTTGATGATCGAACCGCACCAATATTCATTGTTCACTGCCTTGAGGAAACCGCCATTGTTCTGGTTCCACGGCAGCTTGCTCTTCTTGTAGTTTTCCATCGACGCGTCAGCGGTCGCCGCCAGGGTGGGAAGGGTGTGCAGCTGTTCATCCACCAGCATTTCATAGACGCGATGGCGGCCGTCCAATTCGTCGCTGGCGTCCTGATTGCTGTAGAACTTGCGATAGGCGGCGGGTGCTTTGGCCGCCGTCGTGACGGTGTGGAAATAGTGCCAGATTAAATCGGTTTTCCACGAGGGATCGCGGACATGGGTGTCGGACATGGAGAGGGTCCATATAAGGCATTCGGCTGCGGCGGCTTCGCGGTCTTGTCCCGCTTGCGGTTGGACCAGCCGCGCTGAATAGTTAGTCCCCGCTAGATTGATGACGGTTCAACGTGGACTTGGTGACGCCCAATCGCGTCTTGGCAGGAACATGATCAAACAGACCGCTTCGGAAGTACCCGCCGCATGAACCAATCTCGATCTCCTGTTGTGCATCGCATGAGCCGGGGCTTGGCCCGCAGCCGAAGATCGCTTTAACCATCACAATGTCGGCTCAATGGTGCGGAGCGGACCTTGCCTGTTCCGGCGCAGGCGGCTCAAAATGCCCCACCGAGGAGCGCTTTGGCCGCGATGTGCCCGAAAGCGGACGCGTTACTTTGAGTTTTGTCGTTCGTGACCCCAAGGTCAGTTGCCCCCGAACCATCTGCAGCTGCCGACGGCGCACAGCCATATTGCCGCCGTCGAACGGCGGATAAGCCACCGCGTCTCGTAGTGGTAGCGCGCGAACCAGCCATCTGAAGCGGATCTAACCGATGAGTCCCCGTCATCCGCGCGTTGACAGCATCTTTTGGAGTATTGCCTCAACCGGCTGCGGCGAAATCCCAAGTTCGACAAGGCCAGGCGACGATACGGTATCGATCTGCATCAGCTCCACCTGATTGCGCGTGAGAATCGGGTCCGGGAGTATTTCGGAAGCCCATGCCAGGGCGTGCCAAACGGCGAACGGGATCGGGACCAGGATGGGCGCAAGACCGGCCTGATGCGCGACGATTCCGACCAATTCTTCGTAGGAATAAACGCGAGGGCCGCCGCACTCGAAGATCGTCGGTTGCGTCTCGGCTCGCTGGATGATCCGGACAGTCGCCTCCGCCACATCTTCCACATAGACCGGCTGCAGTTTCATCGAGCCGCGGCCGAACATCGGATAGATCGGCAGCCGGCGGAGAAGGTTGAGGATGGTCGTAAGAAACGCATCGTCCGGTCCGAACATGACGGCGGGTCGGATGATATGCGCGCCGGCAAACGTAGCCCTGACCACCAGTTCACCTTCGCCGCGCGCCCGGATGTACCGCGATCGAGACGCGGCGGCATCGGCGCCGATGCCTGACAAGTGAACGAGTCGTTTGACTCCGGCCCGGTGCGCTTGGGCCGCTACCCGCTGGGCGGACTCGACATGAACGGAATGAAACGTCTCACGCCCGTGCTCGACGTAAAGGCTGACGGTGTTGACGGCGGCGTAAGCGCCGGCAAGCGCATTTGCGACAGACCGTTCGTCGTGAATATCGGCCTGGACGAACAGAAGTTGGGAATCATGCGGTCCAAACTGACTGCGCCCGCGATCTGGATGCCTTGACGCGATCCGGACGGGAAATTCGTGATCGCGCAGATGCTGAACGATGCGGCGGCCGAGAAAGCCGGTTCCGCCGAATACAGTGACGGTGCGACCGTTCGTTGCCATCCTTTGATCTTTGCTCGAGAGAACGCGCCATAGCCCGAGCCGAAGATGACGTCAGGGCGATGGCCGTCTGTCGGAACAATACCCTTTCGCAGCGACGGTTGGAATGCAGGCCGCTTCGAACCGCTATTGGACGGAAGCGGGATGCAAAGGCCGAGCGAAACTGAGTTCGTGGCCGTCGGGGTCAGCTAGGTGGAAGAAACGCTCACCCCATTCGGCATCGCGGGGCACAGTCGCCGGCTGGTAACCCCCCGCGAGCGCGCGTTCGTAAAGTGCGTCAACATCGGTGACGTAGAAGATGACCCGACCCCACCAGGACCAGCGTCGTTCGGCTGGTTGGTCGATGAGGTTGAGGTAGCTCGGACCTGCTCGAAAGCTGGTGAACGACGACCATTCGCCGCCATGCAGGACCTCAAAGCCCAGGGCTCGGTAGAATCGGACAGCTCGTGGCATGTCATGGGTGCCCAGCGTGAGCGCGCTTATCCTCTCGATCATGGCCAAAACTCCCCTGTTCTACCTCCCTACGCTTTTTTGAAGTCGCGGCGCAGAGATTAACCTCTCATGTGCGTCGAACGGTGAGCAAGTCAACGCCGGGCGTCCCTTTCCTTGCGTCGCCGCTCACGGCGAGCGGTGGATGCTCCAAAATGCTCGAACCGAAAGCGCTGACGCTCTAAGCTCTCCATCGCGTCGGCCAAACATCAAGTCCAGGCGCCCACACAACCAATCGATCCCGGTGGCACCCGCGAAAAGGAGCGGAGCATGAAGGGCGATAAAGACGTTATCGAACACCTCAACAAAGCGCTGCGCCACGAGCTCACCGCAGTGAACCAGTACTGGCTGCACTACCGCCTCCTCGACAATTGGGGCTACAAGATGCTGGCCAAGGCGTGGCGCAAGGAATCGATTGAAGAAATGCAACACGCAGACAAGCTCATCGAACGCATCATCTTCCTCGATGGATCTCCCAATATGCAGACGCTGGAATCCCTCCATATCGGGAAGACCGTGAAGGCCGTGCTCGATAGCGACTTGCAAGCCGAATTGTCGGCGTACTCCCTCTACGCTGAAGCTGCGACCCAGTGCCATCAGGTCAAGGACTACGTGACACGGGATCTGTTTGAGCAACTCATGCACGATGAGGAAGAGCATATCGATTTTCTGGAAACCCAGATCGAACTCGTCGCGAGGATCGGCCTCGAGCTGTATGCCCAGCGTCATATCGGAGAGCTCGACAAGGACTAAAGTGCAAACGACTGCTTTCGGCCCAAATCGGACACCGCGGCGGCGCGGAATTATGACCGCTGCTCGCCCGTTAGGAATTCGTTAACCATCGCGGCCTAGCCTAACCTCATAGCCTGGTCATCATCAGCCGATTGCCGCTCGGTTCGGTCCAGGAACAGCCGGTGTCCGCCAAGACGCTGACATATGCCGCGCCAGGTGCGCGCCTGAAAATCTCGCCAGTGGCCGCTCGTCGCTTGCTAAGCGACTGCGCTTGCCGCGCTCACTTTGGGAGCAAAATCCTGGTGCATAGCAATCCGTATCCTCTCATTCCCCTGCTCGGTGGAGCAATTGTGAGGCAAGAATGACCGATATTTGCGAGATGAAGGCGCGCATTACCGTGTTCGGGGTCGGCGGTGCCGGTGGCAATGCTGTCAACAACATGATCGCGGCCGGGCTGCAAGGCGTCGACTTCATCGTCGCCAATACCGATGCACAGGCGCTTGCCATGTCGAAGGCCGAGCGTCTCATCCAGATAGGCACGCGGGTGACGGAAGGTCTCGGCGCTGGCTCGCATCCTGAAGTGGGGCGCGCCGCAGCCGAAGAGACGATCGACGCGATCCGCGATTCTTTGACCGGCGCGCACATGGTGTTCGTTACTGCCGGCATGGGCGGAGGTACCGGCACCGGCGCAGCGCCCATTATCGCCAGGACCGCGCGCGAGCTTGGCATTCTCACCATCGGTGTCGTCACCAAGCCATTCCACTTCGAGGGCCAGCGCCGCATGCGCCTTGCCGAGGCCGGCATCGCGGAACTACTGAAGGTGGTAGATACTCTGCTGATCATCCCGAACCAGAACCTATTCCGGGTGGCCAACGAGAAGACCACGTTCTCCAATGCTTTCGTGTTGGCCGATCAGGTGCTTTATTCGGGTGTGGCCTGCATCAGCGACCTCATAGTCAAGGAAGGTCTGATCAATCTCGATTTTGCCGACGTTCTCGCCGTCATGCGGGAGAAGGGCAAGGCCATGATGGGCAGAGGCGAGGCTTCTGGCGCAAACCGCGTGCTCACCGCCGCCGTGGCCGCGATTTCAAATCCATTGATCGAGGACCCCTCGATCAAGCGTGCCAGCGGCCTCATCATTTCCATCACTGGCGGCAAGGACCTGATGTTATTCGAGGTCGACGAAGCTGCTACCCGCATTCGCGACGAGGCCGACCAGGACGCCAACATCATCATTGGCGCATCGTTTGACGAAAGCCTGGAGGGTATCGTCCGCGTCTCGGTAGTGGCGACCGGCATCGACAATCTTGACCCGGCCCCCCACGCGCAACCAGCGGAAAGCTCACTTACAGAGCTCGCCGGCAGGCTGCGCAACGACAGCCTTCAAACCGCCGGATCGGGCGCAGTACACCGCTGACCGACGCGCACCGCATCGGCGCGTCGGCCAAGTGCGCAACAAAGGAGCTATGCGGTCTTGACCGGCTCGCTTGACTGCCTTACGCCTCACGCCATGAACCGCTCGATCCTGATCGCCAATTTCTGGTGGCTCGCCGACTGACAGGCGGGCCGAACGCGTTCATGCATTTCGGGGCCGCCGCATTGGGCGGCCTTTTTCTTTCATCTCATCCGGCCCGCATGCGGCGTCCCCATTCAACCGAATGGAGACAAGCCGTGACCAAACCGATCATCCTCACCGGCGACCGCACCACCGGGCCGCTGCATCTCGGCCATTACGTCGGCTCGCTCAGAAGCCGCCTCGCGTTTCAGGACAGTCATGAGCAGTTCCTGCTGCTCGCCGACATGCAGGCGCTGACCGACAACGCGCACGACATCGGCAAGGTCCGCGGCAACGTCATCGAGGTCGCGCTGGATTATCTCGCCGTCGGCATCGATCCCGAACGAACCTCGATCTGCCTGCAGTCGCAGCTGCCGGCGCTCGCGGAATTGTCGATGCTCTATCTCAACCTCGTCACCGTCGCGCGGCTGGAGCGCAATCCCACCATCAAGGACGAGATCCACGCCCGCGGATTCGGACGCGACATCCCGGCGGGCTTCCTGTGCTACCCGGTGGCGCAGGCCGCCGATATCACCGCGTTTCGGGCCACCGTCGTGCCGGTCGGCGAGGACCAGGCTCCCCTGATCGAGCAGACCAACGAGATCATCAGGCGCGTCAACGCGCTCGCCGGTCCTACGCTCCTGCAGGAGGCGGTGGCCGTCATACCGCGCGCGGGACGGCTGCCGGGCGTCGACGGGCGCGCCAAGATGAGCAAGTCCGCCGGCAATGCGATTGCTCTCTCGGCCTCGCCCGGTGACATCTCGGCCGCAGTGCGTGCGATGTTCACCGATCCCGATCACCTGCGCGTCGGCGACCCCGGCAAGATCGAGGGCAATGTCGTCTTCAACTATCTCGACGGGTTCGATGACGATTACCACGCCGTCGAGGAATTGAAGGCGCGCTATCGGCGCGGCGGTTTCGGCGACGCAGCGGTCAAACGGCGGCTGGAGGACATCCTGCAAGCCCTGATCGCGCCAATCCGGGCCCGGCGCGCCGAGCTGGCAAGCAATCGCGACCATGTCGCTGACGTGATCAGGCGCGGAACCCTGAAAGCCCGGGAGATCACCGAGCGCACCAAGCTCGATGTGATGGCGGGACTCGGCGTGTTCCAGCTCTGAATGCGGTGTCATCAAACCAAGGCAGGAACTGTGCTTGCCTGTAACAGTTGTCCGCTTGGCGAAAACCGGATTTGGAGCTTGTCGTGATCGATCCGAAAACGCTTCTCGAACGCGCCGCACAATTGACCGATCAGGCCAAGGGCGAGGAAGATGCCGGCATCCGCGAGCGGCTGCTGCGCATGGCCGAGCATTACCGCGACCTGGCCGCGCATGAGGCCTGGGCGAACGAGAACCCGCCATCGGTCGGCGCGATCACCAGTGCGCTCAGCCCCCGCGCCCATTGACCCGTTCTTGGTCAGCTCACGCGAATGCGATAGCCCAGTGACTGCCGCACGCCCGGCGCGATGTGCATGAGGCCGGGCTTGCCTGCGAACTCGCCGTCGAATTCGACCGGGCTGGCAAAGCCGTGCCACGGCTCGATGCAGAGGAACGCCGCGCCGCCGGGCTTCGACCAGATGCCAAGTTCGCGAAAGCCGCGCCACGACACCTCGATCGCGGGCCCCTGCGCAGCAGCAAAGCGAACCGACGCGCTCGCAACCTGATCGAGGATCATGGCGTCGTCGTCGAACAATTGCTCCGACAACGCGAGCACCCTCCTCTTGATCGGACCTGTCTTGATCGGAGTTGGCTCGGCCTGCGGCCGCATCAGTCCTTCCGTCAGCCGCCGGATCGGCGCCGGCTCATCCTTCTCGAAGGTCAGCGCGTAGGCCTCCTTCCGCAACCCCGGAAGCAGCGGCCAGTTGAAGGCGGGATGACCGCCGAGCGAGGCCGACAGCGTCTCGGCGCCGGTGTTGACGATGTCGAAGGCGACATCGAGATCGGCGCCTTTAACGGTATAGGTGACCTCGAGCCTGAATGCGAAGGGATAGCGTGCACGCGTCTCTGCATCGTCGATGAGCGCGAGCTTGCATGATCGCGGCCCCTGCTCCACCCAGGCAAAGCGGCGATCGCGCGCGAAGCCGTGCTGCGTCATCGGATAGGTCTTGCCGTTGTGGCGCAGCGTATCGTTCTTCAATCGGCCGACGATCGGGAACAGGATGGGCGCATGGCGCGGCCATTGCGGGCCGGCCTGCCACAACAGTTCGGTCCCGTCGGCATTGCTGAGCGACGACAATTCGGCGCCCTGCGCCAAAATGGTCGCGGCGATTCCGTCGCCGCGCAGCGTGTGACTGTCGCTCATGCCTCGCCTCGCCGGGTTGCGCTATGCCCCGACAGGAGATGTTCGAAGCCGGCGAGGCCGTCAACCCCAAAGCAATGGTGCGGCCGACCTCGGCGTGGCGGCCCCACGCTCCGGGCCTACCCCGCAATCTTGGAGAAATCGGGCTGGCGACGCTCGGCAAAGGCGGCAAAGGCCTCGCGTGCTTCCGCACTCATCAGCCGTTCCTGGAAGATCTCACCCTCGCGCGCCATTTGCGCGCTGATCCTGGCGGGGTCGCGCATCAGCGCCTTGGTATGCTGAAGCGAGCCGAACGGCCGCTTCGCCAGCGCGTCCGCCGCCGCGCGGGCCTTGGCGCGCAGCTCCGCGAGCGGCACAACCGCGTTGGCGAGGCCGATCGAGACCGCCGTCTCCGCCTCGACCGGTTCGCCGAGCGCGAACATTGCATAGGCCCGCGCATAGCCGATGCGCTGCGGCAGCAGATAGGTCGACGCCGCCTCCGGCACCAGCGCCAGATTGACGAACGGCGTGATCAGCCGCGCGGTCGGCGCGAGGTAGACGAGGTCGCAATGCAGCAGCATGGTGGTGCCGATGCCGACCGCATTGCCCTGCACCGCGGCAATCAGCGGCCGCGTCGCCTTGGCCAAAGCGGCGAGGAAGCGCGTCACGTGGCGCTCGCCCTGCACGCCGCGCGACACCGCCGCGAAATCGGCGAGATCGTTGCCTGCGGTAAAGCTGTCGCCGTCGCCCTGCAGCAGCACGGCGCGGATCGCGGAATCGCCCTCCGCGCGCTCGAGCGCGTCGGCCATCGCGCCATACATCGCGTTGGTGATCGCGTTCTTCTTGTCCGGGCGCGCCATCGTCACGGTGAGGACACCGCCGTCCAGCGCTACGACCACTTCACTCATGCTGCACTCCTGTTGCTTGCTTGTTGTTTGACACGTCTTCTTCACGCGAACCGGTACCCACTTCGCTCGAAGACGCTCTAGCTGTCCTTGTCTTTCGGAAACTTGTCTTGCAGGCTGGTCAGCCAACGCACCACCACGTCGATTTCAGCCTCCGAGAACCCTTCCATTAGGCGGTTGTTGATCGCCCTCGTCCGCGTTGCGGCGCGTTTGCCGAGCTCCTGCCCCGCCGCGGTCAGATAGAGTCGCTGGCTGCGCCCATCCTCGCCATCGCGCCGGCGCTTCACGAGGCCTGCACGTTCCATCCGGTCGGCGAGCCCGCTCATCGCCGACGGCACGATGTCGAGCGCCTGCGAAACGTCGCCGATCAGCGCGCCGTCATTGCGCCCGAGAGAGAACAGCACGCCGGCCTGAGCCGAGGTCAGATCGTGGGCGGCCGTCTCCTGATCGATGGCGCGCTGCAACCGGCGATAGGCCACGGTCAGGAGAAAGATCAGCCGGTGTTCCGCTTTCATCACGCCGTTATATATTTCGTACGCGAAATATCAAGATATTTCGCGCACGAAATATCCGGCTGTTGGCGGAGATCCGTCATTGCGTCCGGGGGTCTCAGAATCCCGCACTCACCCAATCAGCACGCGCTCGCGCCGGAACAAGCCGTTCCCATCGGCGCAACTGCGACATTTTGATCCCGCCGCCCGATCGTTGCGCTGCAGCCCGGCAGAAAACCCTTGATCGACGTCGATCAAACGGGAAATCTTTGCATCCGGGAGCCGCGTTGCGGCTCTGGCGGGGTCACGAGAGTGTCATGACGTTAGCGGCAAGTCCGGACAGGGAGCGCGTTGTCCGCCCGAAGCGGGCACGCCATCTCAGCGAAGCCATGCGTTGCGAGACCGCCTTTCGCCTGATCCTGTCCGAATGCCTCGAGGAAGTCGCGACCAATCACGAGGCCTTGAGTTCCGGCGATCCGGCCGCGCTCCATCAGACCCGCATTGCACTGACACGGCTGAAAGCCGCGATCGCGTTCTACGGCCCGATGGTGGCGGATAGCGAGTGGACGCGACTGAAATCCGAACTGAAATGGCTGAGCGCACATCTCGGCGCAACGCGCGACCTCGACGTCGCGATCGAGAACAGCAAGGGCTTGCCCGAAGAACGCATGCTCCAGACGGCGCGAACCGATGCGTTCGAAGCCCTCAGGGAGGCGTTGCAAAGCGACCGCTACTGGCAGTGGTTCGATGGCATGTGGGACTGGGTTGGCAGCGGCCCCTGGACCACGCGGCAGGATCCCCGTGCCGCGCAGCGGCGAGCCGTGCCGGTCTCGGTCTTTCACGCACGGCGGCTGGCGCGGTGGCATGGCAAGCTGTGCCAGAAGAGCCGCGGGCTGCAAGGCATGGGCAAGAACAAGCGGCACCGCGTCCGTCTCGCCAGCAAGCGGCTGCGCTACGCCATCGAGTTCTCGGAGGGCGGCTTGCCCCCTGACGAATACGCGTCATGGCGGATCATCCTGAAGCATCTGCGCAAGGGGCAACAACTGCTCGGCGAATTGAACGACGACGAGGTGCGTCGCGGATTGCTCGAGAGTGTCGATGCACCCGCGCAGCGCGCCCACGAGCGCAAGGCCAAGCACCAGCGCGTCCACGACCGGAAGCGCAAGAGCCGGCTGCTGCGCCACGCCGCGGCGGTCTATCGAAAAATCTCCGGCTGAGCGCGCGTCAGCGCAACGTCGACGGCGCGGCGGATGCGGCTCGCGTCGATGATCGCGCATATGAGTGATGTATAAAACATCATTTATTGCTCTTGTGCCATCATTAGTTGATGTGCATAAATGACATTCAAATAGACGCGACTCCTCGAATCAACGGCCATCAATCGATGATCACCGCGGCGCAGCTACGAGCTGCCAGAGCCTTGCTTGGCATCGACCAACGACAGCTCGCCGAGCTGTCCGGACTTTCGGTGCCGACCATCCAGCGGATGGAGGCGAGCGAAGGTACCATTCGCGGCAACGTCGATTCGCTCGTGAAACTGATCGACGCGCTCGGCACGGCCGGCGTCGAGGTCATCAATGAGGGCGCCGTCAGCAGCGGCGGCGGCCGCGGGGTGCGATTGAAGGCCGGATCAGGCTCACCGAAGGTGCGGACATGATCCCGGCGGTCACTCAGCAGATCTGGTGTGTAGCCGCGCTGCTGGGAACGACCGCTCTCGCGATTGCAACGCGCCGATCGCGCCAATCGACAGCCATCGTCTACGGCGCGACCTTTGCGATTTCGCTGGTCGCATTGGCCGGGGCCCTGCTCGCGCTCATCGCCCACACCGGCTCGACCGAACTGATACTACCGATCGGCTTGCCATGGCTGGGATCGCATTTCCGCCTCGATGCGCTCGCCGCATTCTTTCTCGTCGTGGTCAATCTCGGCGGTGCCGCCGCAAGTCTTTATGGCCTCGGTTACGGCAGCCACGAATCCGCGCCACAGCGCATCCTTCCGTTTTTCCCGGCGTTCCTCGCTGGGATGAATCTCGTCGTGCTCGCCGACGATGCGTTCACCTACCTGCTATGCTGGGAATTCATGTCGCTCGCCTCATGGGCGCTCGTCATGGCGCATCACCGTGACGCCGACAATGCCCGTGCAGGCTACGTCTATCTCGTGATGGCAAGCTTCGGGACGCTGGCCCTGTTGCTTGCCTTCGGCCTGCTGGCGGGAGCCGGCGGCAACTACAGCTTTGCGGCCATCCGCGCCGCCCAGCACACCCCGTCCGAGGCCGCATTGGTGCTCGCGCTGATGCTGCTCGGCGCCGGGTCGAAAGCCGGCCTGATCCCGTTGCACGTGTGG
Organism: Bradyrhizobium sp. UFLA01-814; assembly: GCF_046718885.1. NCBI lineage: Bacteria > Pseudomonadati > Pseudomonadota > Alphaproteobacteria > Hyphomicrobiales > Nitrobacteraceae > Bradyrhizobium > Bradyrhizobium sp. UFLA01-814. The sequence continues at coordinate 65,036 of NZ_JAQOSR010000012.1, forward strand.
CTGCCGCTGGCTCATCCCGCCGCACCGAGCCACGTCTCGGCGCTGATGAGCGGCGTGATGACGAAGGTCGCGATCTACGGATTCATCCGGGTCGTGTTCGATCTGCTCGGGCCGCCAGGCTGGTCGGCGGGTGTCGTGGTTCTCATCCTTGGCGGCGCGACCGCAGTCATGGGGATCCTCTATGCGGTGATGGAGAAGGATCTCAAGCGCCTGCTCGCCTACAGCACGATCGAGAACATCGGCGTCATCTTCGCAAGCCTCGGCCTTGCGCTGGCATTTCAGGCGAACGGCCTTGGCCTCGCGGCGGCCCTCGCCTTCACGGCCGCATTGTTCCACGTGCTCAACCATTCATTCTTCAAGAGCCTGCTGTTCTTCGGGGCCGGCGCGGTGCTGACGTCGACCGGCGAACGCGACATGGAGAAGCTGGGCGGCCTGATCCACCGCATGCCACTCACGAGCTTCGTCTTTCTGGTCGGCTGCGTCGCGATCTCCGCGCTGCCGCCGTTCAACGGGTTCGTGTCGGAATGGCTGATGTTTCAGGCCGTCCTGCAGAGCCCCGACCTGCCGCAATGGCTGCTGAAGATCATGGTGCCCGCGGTCGGCGCCTTGCTGGCGCTGGCGGCGGCGCTCGCCGCCGCATGCTTCGTCAAGGCCTTCGGAATCACATTTCTAGGCCGCGCGCGGAGCCCGGCCGCGGAAGCCGCCGGCGAAGTCGATCGCTATTCGCTCGCCGCGATGTTCAGCCTCGCCGTGCTCTGCTTCCTCGCCGGCATTCTGCCGGGCCTGGTGATCGACGCGCTCTCGCCGGTTGCGCAGGCCGTGATCGGCCACCGGATGCCGGTCCAGATGAACGATCCCTGGCTCTCGATCGTGCCGATCGAGGAGAGCCGCAGTTCCTACAACGGATTGCTCGTCTTTGCGTTCATCACCGCCGCAGCGTCGCTCGCGGTGTACTTCATCCATCGCTTTGCGTCGCGCGCGATCCGGCGCGGACCGGCCTGGGGTTGCGGCTTCGCCGACCCGACACCGGCGGCGCAGTATTCCGGCGTGAGCTTTGTGCAGCCGATCCGCCGCGTCTTCGGCACGCTGGTTTTCCAGGCCCGCGAGCATGTCGACATGCCGGCGCCGGGCGAACTGCGGCCGGCCCGCCTCAGGGTGGATATGCACGACCTGGTCTGGGAGCGGCTCTACACACCCGTGGCGGAAGCCGTGTGGTTTTTAGCCGATCGGCTGAACCAGCTCCAGTTCCTGACCATCCGCCGCTACCTGAGCCTGGTGTTCGCAACCCTCATCACATTGCTGCTGGCGCTCGCGATATGGTCGTGATCTCGGACATCCTCGTTCAGCTCGGCCAGATGGCGCTTGTGCTGCTGCTCGCGCCGCTGCTGACCGGCGTCGTGCGCAAGATCAAGGCGCGACTGTTGCGGCGGAAAGGGCCGTCGATCTTCCAGCCCTACCGCGACCTTCTGCGGCTGCTGCGCAAGGAGGTCGTGCTCGCCGAAAACGCGTCCTGGCTGTTTCGCGTCACGCCATACGTGACGTTTGCGGCCATCTGGGTCGCGGCGGCGCTGGTCCCGACATTCGCGACCGGCCTGCAATTCAACTGGAGCGCCGACCTGATCGCGATCGTCGCCCTGCTCGGCAGCGCGCGCTTCTTCCTCGCGCTTGCCGGCATGGACGTCGGCACCAGCTTCGGCGGCATCGGCTCCAGCCGCGAGGTGATGATCGCCGCGCTCGCCGAGCCGGCCATGCTGTTGATGGTGTTCTGCGTCGCGCTGATTGCCGGCTCGACGCAGCTGTCGACGGTCGCGACCTTCATGGCGTCGTCGGAAGTCGGACTGCGCGTCTCGCTCGGCATGGCGATGATCGCCCTCATCATGGTGGCGCTCGCCGAAAACGCGCGCATCCCGGTCGACAACCCGGCGACGCATCTGGAGCTGACCATGGTGCACGAGGCGATGATCCTCGAATATTCCGGGCGTCACCTCGCCATGATCGAGTTCGGCGCCTTCCTCAAGCTGCTGCTCTACATCTCCCTGATCATCTGCGTGTTCTTTCCGTGGCAGATCACCACGGAAGGCGCGGGGCCGCTGTCCTATCTGGTGAGCGTTGCCGCCTATATCCTCAAGCTTGCGGTCGCGAGCTTCCTGCTTGCCGTGTTCGAGACCGCGACGGCCAAGATGCGGGTGTTCCGCGTCCCCGAATTCCTCGGCGCAGCGCTGATGCTCGGCCTGCTCGGCACGCTGCTTCGGTTCGTGTCACGGGGCTTCTGATGCACAACCTCGCCTTCGACATCGCCCATCTGCTCGCCGGCGGGCTCGTGCTGATCAGCTTCATGATGCTGTACCAGGACCGCCTGTATGCGCTGCTGAACATCTTCGCACTTCATGCCGTGGTGCTCGCAGCTTCGGTCGCCTGGCAGGCCTTCATCCAGAATGCGCCGCATCTCTACGTGACCGCAGCCATCGCACTGGTCTTCAAGGCGATCGTCATCCCGGTGGCGTTGCATCGCATCATCAAGCAGCTCGGCATTCATCGCGATATCGAGACCGCGGTGAGCATCGGTCCGACCATGCTTGCGGGCATGGGGCTCGTCGCCCTGTCCATGGTGCTGATGCTGCGCGTCACGGGCGCGGCCGATCCGCTGGCGCGGGAAGACCTCGCCTTCGCGCTGTCGGTGGTGCTGCTGGGATTGCTCGTCATGGTGACGCGGCGCAACGCCGTCAGCCAGGTCGTCGGCTTCATGTCGCTGGAAAACGGCCTGGTGCTGGCCGCGACCGGCGCCAAGGGCATGCCGCTCGTCGTGGAGATCAGCGTCGCGTTCTCGATCCTGATCGCATTCATCGTGATCGGCGTGTTCCTGTTCCGCATTCGCGAGCGGTTCGACACCGTCGACGTCGGCGCGCTCGATGAATTCAGGGGGGAGCGCCGATGACTGCCGCGTCGGATGCCGTCACCTGGGTTCTGTTGATACCGATCACCGCCGCGGCGGTGCTGGCCGCGCTGCCCGGCTACCGCTTGACCGCCGGTCTCAATATCGTGGCCAGTCTCGGCACCTTGCTGGCCGCGCTTTCGCTGCTCGTGGTCGAGCGCCCGCAACCCGGCCAGTACCTGCTGATCGACGATCTCAACATCGTCTTCATCGTGCTCAACACCTTCGTGGGATTCACCACGAGCGTGTTCAGCGCAAGCTATATCGCCCACGAACTCGAGACCGGGCGGCTGACGCCGGGTTATCTGCGATTCTACCATGCCATGTATCAGGTGATGATGTTCGGCATGAACCTCGCATTCGTGTCGAACAATATCGGCCTGATCTGGGTCGCGGTCGAGGTTGCCACGCTCACCACCGTCCTGATGGTCGGCATCTACCGGACCCATGCGGCGCTGGAAGCGGCCTGGAAGTATTTCATCCTCGGCAGCGTCGGCATCGCGCTGGCGCTGTTCGGCACGATCCTGGTGTACATGGCGGCGCTGCCGGTGGTCGGCGAGGGTCAGGACGCCATGGTGTGGACGGTGTTGATCAGCCGTGCGGCGACGTTCGACCCGGCATTGCTCAACGTCGCCTTCATCTTCCTGCTGCTCGGATACGGCACCAAGGTCGGCCTGGCGCCGCTGCACGCCTGGCTTCCGGATGCGCATGCCGAGGGCCCGACCCCGATTTCCGCCGTGCTTTCCGGCCTGCTGCTCAACGTCGCGCTCTACGCGGTGCTCCGCTTCAAGATCCTGCTCGCCGCCAATCCGGATGCGATATCGCCCGGACCGCTGATGGTGACGATGGGGCTGACCTCGCTGCTGTTCGCGGCCTTCATGCTTTACCGCCGCCGCGACATCAAGCGGCTGTTCGCCTACTCCTCGATCGAGCATATGGGGATCATCGTGTTTGCGTTCGGCATGGGTGGACCGCTCGCCAACTTTGCCGGCCTGCTCCACATGGTGATGCACAGCCTCACCAAGTCGGGAATCTTCTACGCGGTCGGCCACATTGCACAGGTGAAGGGCACGCAGCGGATCGCCAACATTCGCGGCCTGACCGAGTCGCATCCGGCACTCGGCTGGAGTCTCGTGATCGGCGTGGTCGCGATCGCCGGCCTGCCGCCGCTGGGTATCTTCATGAGCGAATTCCTGATCGTCAGCTCCACCTTCGCGCGCCAGCCGCTGCTCGCCATCCCGCTGGTGTTCGGCCTGCTGCTCGCCTTCGGCGCGCTGATCCTGCGCCTGACCAGCCTTGCGTTCGGCGAGCCGCGCGGCAATGCCGCGCCGGCGGATGCGTCCTATTTGCCGATGTTCGCGCATTTCGCGCTGGTGCTGTCTGCGGGCATCTACCTTCCGGGACCGCTGGTCGTCTGGTTCCAGCACGTCGCCAACCTGCTGGGTTAGCGCGAGGGAGAACGGGATATGCCGAGGTTGATCGATCTGATCCGGGCCGGCCACAGGATCGAACGGCATCATCCATGGCCGCGCGCCGTGGTGGACGGCGAAACCTGGCGCACCGCCGCTCACGCATTTGCGGATGGCGGCCTGAGCCTGCTCGGACTGTGGGGTGAGCCGTCGCGCGTGCACATGGCCATCCTCGACGACCGCACGTCCGATATCGGCGTGATCAGCCTGGATTGTCCCGATCGCCAATTTCCTTCGGTCGCGGCCCATCATCCGCCGGCGCTTCGATTGGAGCGCACCCTCCACGACCTGTTCGGATTGCAGCCCATGGGCACACCGGATCCGCGTCCCTGGCTCGATCATGGCCGTTGGCAAACGCGCTTCCCGCTGGGTGAACGTCACGATGCATCAGCGGACGCAGCGCCTTATCAATTCCTCCCGGCCGAGGGGGACAGCCTGCATCAGATCGCGGTCGGTCCGGTGCATGCCGGCATCATCGAGCCCGGGCATTTCCGCTTTACCGCGAGCGGAGAGACGGTGGTCCGCCTCGAGCAGCGGCTCGGCTACACCCACAAGGGCGTCGAAGGGCTGATGGCCGGAAGCACCGTCGAGCAGGCCGCGCGGCTTGCCGGCCGGGTCTCCGGCGACAGCACGGTCGCCTATGGGCTGGCGTTCGCGCAGGCGGTCGAAGCCGCGCAACGGATTGCCGTGCCGCCGCGCGCGCTGTTGCTGCGCGCGCTGATGGCCGAGCTCGAGCGACTGGCCAATCATCTCGGCGATATCGGCGCGATCTGCAACGATGCGTCATTTGCGCTGATGCAGGCGCATTGCGCCGTGCTGCGCGAATCCGTGCTGCGCGCCGCCGACGCTGCATTCGGCCACCGCCTGATGCGCGACCTCGTCGTTCCCGGCGGCGTCGCGCGCGATATCGCCGGCGATGGAGCCGACGCAATCCGGGCCGTACTCGACCAGATCCGCCGGCATTTCCCTGCGCTGGTCGAGCTCTATGACAACACCGCTTCGTTGCAGGACCGCACCGTCAGCACCGGCATCGTAACCCCGGCACTCGCAAAGCAATTCGCCGCCGGTGGCTATGTCGGGCGTGCGAGCGGCCGCGACCATGACGCCCGACGCAGGCCCGGCTATGTCCCCTATGATGGTCTCCGCTTCGAAGTCCCCGTCCTCAGCGACGGCGACGTCAACGCCCGGGTCTGGATCCGGATCCGCGAGGTTGAGCAGAGTCTTGCGCTGGCGTACCAGATCCTCATTGGCCTCGAGGCCGGCCCGGTGAAAGTGCCACTGCGCGGTGCGGCAGAGCCTTGCGAGGGCATGGCCCTCGTCGAAGGTTTCCGCGGCGACATCCTGGCCTGGCTGCGCCTGAACGGCGATCGGATCGAGCGATGCCATCTGCGCGATCCGTCTTGGTTTCAGTGGCCGCTGCTCGAGGCGGCCATCGAAGGCAACATCGTGGCGGACTTCCCGCTCTGCAATAAGTCGTTCAACTGCTCCTATTCCGGGCAGGATCTCTGAGGGCTTGAGGCGATGCGCAAACTTCTGTTCCAGAGCCTGTTTCGCCAGCCATTGACGGAACAGGCGCCGCGCCCGAACGATGCTGCGCTCGCGGACCTCGCGGCCATGGTCGGCCGCACCGCACGACGACGCCTCGGCCGCAGCCTCTCGATCCGCGAGGTTGATGCAGGCTCCTGCAACGGATGCGAGCTGGAAATACACGCGTTAAGCAATGCGTATTACGACGTCGAACGGTTTGGAATCCGGTTCGTCGCCTCGCCCCGTCACGCCGACGTGCTGCTGGTCACGGGTCCGGTCACGAAGAACATGCGCGAGGCGCTGGAGCGCACATACCGTGCGACGCCGGATCCCAAATGGGTCGTCGCTGCGGGCGATTGCGCAAGGGATGGCGGATGCTTCGCCGGCAGCTACGCGGTGGTTGGCGGAGTCTCCACGATTGTTCCGGTCGATCTCCACATTCCGGGTTGCCCGCCTTCGCCGATCGCCATCCTGCGGGGCCTCGTGACCTTGCTCGAGGCGGTCGACTCCGGGGTCGCGGCAAGGTGAAAGCACGGAAAGAAACGAGCACCTCCGCGCGCACCGTGGGCGAGGCGCGCTAACCGCTGTCGCGCAGCACCAGTTCGAAGCCGAGATCGACGCGGCGCTCGCCGCCGCGCTCCAGCGTGAGCGTCGCCGCGGTGCGGCCGATCGCGTCGCCATGCACGCTGATCGTGCTCAGGGTCGGCGAGATCAGCTGGCCCATTTCGAGATCGCCAAGCCCGATCACGGCGACCGGTTGCGCCGATGCAGGCCCGTCGCGCAGCAGCCCGGCCTTGCGCAGTCCCGACATGAAGCCGATCGCATGGGCATCGTTGGCGGCGAACACCGCGTCGACATCGGGCAGGCGTGCATGCGCCGCCACGCTGCCGGAATCCTTGCGGTCCAGGATCAACCGGCGCGGCTCGGCAAGGCCGCTGGCCAGTGCCTCGTCCCTGAAGCCGAACCAGCGGCGCGTTCCGCGCGGATCGTCGCCGCCGATGAAGGCGAGCTGCTTGCGGCCCTGCGCGACCAGATGCTTCGCGACCGCGACACCGGCCCTGTAATTGTCGAAGCCCGCGACCGCGTCGATCGGGTTTGCCGGCAGATCCCAGGTCTCGACGATCGGAATGCGCGCATTGCGCAGCAGGCGGCTGCCCTCCTCGGTCGCCGGCGAGCCGACCATAATGATCGCCTCGGGCCGCCGCGACAGCAGCGCCGCCAGCATGCGGTCCTCGCGCGCCGCATCATAGCGCGACTGCGCCAGGATCACGGAGAAGCCGAGCGGCTCGAGCTTGTCGGACAGGCCCTGCACCGTGTCGGCGAAGATCGCGTTGGCGATGGTCGGCACCAGCACGCCGACTGAATTTGTCCGTGCACTCGCCAGCGCGCCAGCCACCAGGTTCGGGACATAGCCGAGGTCGCGCATCGCCCGCTCGACCCGCGCCCGGGTCTCCGGGGCAACCAGGTCGGGCATCCGCACCACCCGGCTCACCGTGATCGAGGAAACACCGGCGCGCTTGGCCACCTCTGAAAGGGTGGGCGCGGCACCGGCCGGGCCGGTCGCGGGGGCGGTCAGTTCGGAGCTCATGGGGCGGAGCCTGCCCGATTCCGGATTGCCAAGCCATAATGTTAGCGCTAGCATCGTTCCATGTTAGCGCTAACATGAAACAAAAAGGGAGAAACGGCATGATTTCGGACGAGCAGGCCCAGGCCTACAAGCGCGACGGGGTGATCGTGGTCCCCGAGGTGCTCAACCAGGAGACCTTAGGCAAGATGCGCACGGTGCTCGCCGAACTGGTGGCCGGCGCCGCCAGTGTGAGCGAGCACACCGACGTCTACGATCTCGAGCCGGGCCATACGCCGGAGACCCCGCGCGTCCGCCGCATCAAGGCGCCGCACAAGGTGCATCCGATCTTCGACGAGATCGTCCGCAGCCCGGCCGTGATCTCGATCCTCACCAAGCTGATCGGCCCCGGCCTTCGCCTGCACGGCTCCAAGCTCAACATGAAGTCGGCGCAATACGGCTCGCCGGTCGAGTGGCATCAGGACTGGGCATTCTATCCGCACACCAATGACAACATCCTCGCGATCGGCGTGCTGCTCGACGATTGCGATATCGAGAACGGTCCGATGCTGGTGACGCCCGGATCGCACACCGGCGCCACGATGTGGGATCATCACGGCGAGGACGGCCACTTCGCAGGCCTGATCGATCCCGACCAGATCCAGGACGACATCAAGCGCGCGGTGCCCTGCATGGGCAAGGCCGGCAACATGTCGTTCCATCACGTGCGCGCGCTGCACGGCTCGGCGACCAACACGTCGAACCGGCCGCGCAACCTGCTGCTCTATGAAGTGGCCGCCAGCGACGCCTGGCCGCTGATGGGCGTGAAGGACTTCGACGAGTTCAACAGCCGCTTGCTGGCGGGTCCACCGGTGGTCGCGCCGCGGCTCACCGACGTGCCGGTGCGGATGCCCCTGCCGCCGGCGAAACGGCAGGGATCGATCTACGAGACCCAGTCGGCGTCGAAGAAATCCTACTTCACGCGCGCCGCCTGAGACCTGAGCAATGCCCGCGGCCAGGCCGCGGGCATTGCTGCTTTCACGAGCACGATCCCCCGCGACAACGCAGAACGCGTTTGCGCGGAGATCGTGCCCGATCAAGACGACCATAAAAACAGACATAACGGGGAAACGAATGACCGAGATGGCAAGAGATGGCGCTCGCACATCGCGCCTGCGTGTGATCCTGGCCGCAAGCATCGGCTCCGCGCTCGAATGGTACGACTTCTTCCTCTACGGCACCGCAGCGGCGCTGGTGTTCGGCGAGCTGTTCTTTCCGAAGAGCGATCCGGTGGTCGGCACCCTGTTGTCGTTCCTGACCTTCGGCGTCGGCTTCGTGGTGCGGCCGTTCGGCGGCCTCTTATTCGGCATCCTCGGCGATCGCTATGGCCGCAAGCCGGTGCTGGTCTCCACACTCCTGATGATCGGCATCGGCACCACCGCGATCGGCTTCCTGCCGACTTATGGGCAGATCGGGATCTGGGCGCCGATCCTCCTGGTCGCGATGCGCGTCATCCAGGGCCTTGGCGCCGGCGCCGAATATGGCGGCGCGGTGATCTATCTGGTCGAGAACGCACCGCCGAAGCATCGCGGCTTCTGGGGCGGCTTCGCGCCGCTCGGCGTCTCCGTCGGCAACCTGCTTGCGGCCGGCGCCTTCGCGCTGGTGACCATGCTGCCGCGCGAGGATTTGATGAGCTGGGCTGGCGCCTGCCCTTCCTGGCGAGCTTCCTCCTGATCGTCGTCGGCATCTTCGTCCGCATGCGCATCACCGAGACGCCGGTCTACACCGAGGCGGTGGTCGCGCGCGGCAAGGTCGAAAGCAATCCGGCGATGGAAGCGTTGCGCCGGCATCCGCGCAACTTCTTCGTCGTGCTCGGCGCCCGCATGGCCGAAAACGGGCTCGGCTATTTCTTCCCGGTGTTTGGGCTGAGCTACGTGATCACCACGCTCGGCGTGCCGAAAGCCGAGGCGCTCAGCGCGCTGATGCTGGCATTCACGGTCGAACTGTTCGCGATCCTCGGCTTCGCGGCATTGTCGGACCGGATCGGACGGCGGCCGGTCTACATGTTCGGCGCGCTGGCCGGCGTGGCGCTCGCCTTCCCATTCTTCTGGATGGTCGGCACCAAGGAGTGGATCATGATCGCGCTCGCCTTCATCCTGGCGCGCGCCGTGGTGACGGCGGCGATGTTCGGGCCGCAGGCGGCGTATTTCGCCGAGCTGTTCCCGCCGCAACGCCGCTTCGCCGGCTTTGCCTTCGCGCGCGAGCTCGGCTCGCTGCTGTCGGGCGGCCCGGCGCCGTTCGTCGCCACCGCATTGGTGGCAGCCTACGGCACCTGGTGGCCGGTCGCCTGCTACGCGATGTTCCTGTCGGCCTGCACCGTCGTCGCGATCTGGATCGGGCCCGAGACCTACCAGGAGAACATCGACGCCGACGCGAGCGAACAGGCCGAGCTGCCCGCGGCGATCCCGGCGCGGGCCTGACCTGTGGCGCAGCAACTGCGTGTCCTGCAGTCGCTCTGGGCGATGGAGCGGCGGCTGGCTGATGAGGGCGAATGGCCGCTGCACACCCAGCTCGCGATGATCCGCGATGCCGGATTTGACGGCGCCGGCGTGCGCTTCATCGATCCTGCCTTCGCGCGCGAGGTGACGAACTTCCTTCGCGCGCATGGCATGATCTGGCAGGCGCAATGCTATCCGAAGAGCGTCGACGACCTGAAGCCGGTGCTCGAGCTGGTCGCTCGGCTTGGCGCCGATCATGTCAATTTGCAGCCGGACGCTCGGCCGCGCCGGCTCACAGATTGCATTCCCCTGCTCGAAGGCTGGCGGCGGCTTGCCGCGGAGGCCGGCGTCGCCGTGCATGTCGAGACCCATCGCGACCGCATGACGACCGACCTGTTCTTCATGCTCGACCTGCTCGACTGCTTTCCCGATCTGCGGCTGACCGCCGATCTCTCGCATTATCTGGTCGGCCGCGAATTCGCCTGGCCGGTCGACGACGTCAACCACGCGATGATCCATCGCATCCTCGACAACGCCTGGGGCATCCACGGCCGCATCGCGAGCCGCGAGCAGGTGCAGGTCTCGCTCGGCTTTCCGCAGCACCAGGGCTGGGTGTCGCTGTTCATGGGCTGGTGGGACTACGCTATCCGTTCCTGGCGGAAGCGCGCCGGGCCCGACGCGACCCTGACCTTCCTGTGCGAGCTCGGTCCCCCGCCCTATGCCATCACCGGGCCCGACGGCAGGGAATTGTCCGACCGCTGGCAGGACGCGCTGGCCATGAAGGACTTGATCCGCGCGCTGTGGGGATCGCATCGCGAACGAGCCGCGAGGCCCGCTCCCGCATTGATTCAAACCCGCCGCGGCGGCATCCTGAACGCCACAATCCGGAATGCCGCGAGGACCCGTGCGCGACCGCTGGGCTTATCCGCTTCGATGCCTCGTCGCCGTCTCGGCCATGGCAACCTTCGCGCATACGAAGGCAGCCGCGGCAGAGCTGCTCCTGAATGTCGCGACCCTGCCGCGCGTTGCGACCATCGACCCGCGCTTTCAGTCCTACAACATCGAAATGGTCGAGGTGACCGGCGGACGGTTCTGGAAGCCTTATGCAACCGCCGGCACGCGTCGGCGTGCGGAAACGGAGCGGTTCGCGGCTCGCGCTCCGATCGACCTGCACGATGGCAGGCTGCGCAAGCTCGCCGCCGCGCTCTCCCCCGCCTATCTACGCGTCAGCGGGACCTGGGCCAACAGCACGTTCTTTGCGGATCTCGACCCGCCGCCATCAGCGCCGCCGACCGGCTTCAACGGCGTGCTGACGCGACAGCAGTGGCGGGACGTGATCGAGTTCTCGCGCGCCGTCGACGCTCCGATCGTCACGTCCTTTGCGATCAGCGCGGGCGCGCGTGACGCTACGGGGCAATGGAGCCCCGAACAGGCCCGGCAACTTCTCGCGTTCACGCGATCCGCAGGCGGGCGTATCGCCGCAGCCGAGTTCATGAATGAGCCCGATCTGCCGACCATCGGCGGCGCCCCTGACGGCTACGATGCCGCGGCCTACGGCAGGGATTTTGCAGCGTTCCGCGCCTTCATGAAGGACACCGCGCCCGACGTGACGATCTTCGGCCCCGGCACGATCGGCGCCGGCGCTGAGGCCCAAGCGCTCTTCGCCGCATCGGCAGCCGGCATCGACACGGTCTCCTACCATCATTATGGCGCGCTGTCGGCCCGATGCGGCGGCGATCGCAAGGCAAGGCATGCATTGTCGGACGAATGGCTGGCGCGAGCCGGCAAGAGCCTTGCCCTCTACGAGACGCTGCGCGACCAGCTTGCACCGGGAAAGCCGATCTGGCTGACCGAGACGGCCGACACCGCGTGCGGCGGCAATCGCTGGGCTAAGACCTTCACCGACACGTTCCGTTACCTCGATCAACTCGGACGGCTGGCCAAGGCTGGCGTTCAGGTGGTGATGCATAACACGCTGGCCGCGAGCGACTACGGGCTGCTCGACGAACGAACCCATCTGCCGCGGCCGAATTATTGGGCGGCGCTGCTATGGCGACGGTTGATGGGGACCATTGTGCTCGATGCCGGTGTCGCCGAGCAATCCGGCTTCCATGTTTATGCGCATTGCGCGCGCGACATGCCTGATGGAATAGCCCTGCTCGTCATCAACAGTGATCGGCGAAAACAGCGCAAGCTCATACTGCCAGCCGCCTCGCAACGCTACACGCTCACGAGCGCAAAGCCTGCCGACAGCAACGTTCAGCTCAATGGCGCGACGCTTTTGCTAGGAGCCGCTGACAGGATCCCAGTCCTGAACGGCGACGCGGCTGTCGCCGGAACGATCGTCTTCGCACCTGCAACGATCACGTTCCTGACCGTCGCCGACGCCGGCAACGCCCATTGCCGTTAGCGGCCTGACGTCGCCTTACGCCGCGTCGCGGCTGGCGTCGGAGGATTCCGGCGGGCGCGCCACCAGATGGCCGAGCATGATGGCGGTCATCAGCCGCTCCATCTCGAGCCGTGCGGTGACATGCGACATGGTCGGCCGGCCACCGAGTGCGAGTTGGCTGACGTCGTCGATCGCGGTCAGTCCGCGCGGATAGAATTCGCGGAAGATCACGCGTTCGGCCAGGCCATCGACCAGGCGGAAATTCAGCGTCTTGGACAATTCGCTCAAGGCTTCGCCGACCAGGCGCTTGTTGCGTGACCCGAGCGTGGAGAGACGGTTGCGCAGCACCACCCACTCGAATGCCGGCTGATCGTGTGCGCTGCGCTCGCGCCGCGCCTCCTCCACCATCTTCGAATAGTGGCTGATGCCGGTCACCTTGAAGTCGTTCGGATCGACAGTGCCGAGCACGTCGAAATCGAGGAAGCTGTCGTTGAGCGGCGTGATCAGCGTATTCGCCAGCGAATGCGTGAACGTCGTCAGATAGGTGTCGTGGCCGGGACAGTCGATCACGACGAACTCGTGCGACCGGCCGAGCCGCTCGACGATCTCGGCGAGCGCGCTGCGCCCGAGCGTCTCGACCTCGCTGCTCCTGCCGCTCACCGTCTCGAAGCACATATGCGCGGGAATGCCGAGATCCAGCGAGGTTTCCCGCGCCCAGTCCCGCCGGTTCTCGACGTAGTGCGTCAGCGACTTCTGCTTGTTGTCGAGATCGATGGTGGCGACACGCTGACCCGCCTTGATCAGCGCGACGGCGACGTGCATGGCAATTGTCGACTTGCCGGAGCCGCCCTTGTTATTTCCGACAACTACTACTCGTGCGTTTGTCATGGGAATCCATACCGGACGCTTGAGTGAAAGCAGGACGAAACAGAATTTAATGAATGGCTCGAATCTCCCTGATTCGACGAATCTCGACAAGAGTCGTCGCACGATCGGCGTGATTGAAATTGATGCGGCTGCGACAACATTGTCACAACCGCAATCCGGGCACGTATCGTGAATGCAGCGAGCGCCGCTGCGGCGAGCGCCCCTGTTACCAGCCGCCCCGGACTAGCGTCCCTGAAACACCGCGGCGCGGCGCTCCACGAAGGACTTGATGCCCTCGGCCGCATCTGATGTGTTGAGCACGCGTTCGCGGATCTGCGGGATGATCGCGATCGCCGCCTGCTCGCCGGCCTCGATGAACTTGCGGCCCGCCTCCTTGGTCACCTGGATTCCAAGCGGCGCATTGCGTGCGACGATCTCCGCGAGCGCCATTGCACGCTCGACCTGCTGGCCCGCCGGCACGACTTCCTGCACGAGACCGATCCGATGCGCCTCGGCGGCGCTGAACTCGTCGCACAGCAACAGGTGATACATCGCATCGCCCCACCCGGCGCGGCTGATATATCGGAAATGCGCGCCCGCCAGCGGCGCGATGCCGCGCTTGGCTTCCATCTGGCAGAAGCGGCTGTCGTCCGCGGCGATCACGATATCGCCGGCCAGCATCATCTCGATGCCGACGGTGAACACGATACCCTGCACCGCCGTGATGATGGGCTTCCGGCAGCGCTTCGATAGTCCGAAGGGATCGACGTTGCCCTCCGGCAGCGGCTTGCGCGTCGCCGTCGGGCCGAAGAATTTCGGCATGTCGAGACCCGCGGTGAAACTGCCGCCGGCGGCGCAGAGCACGCCGACCCAGAGGCCGTCGTCATTGTCGAGCAGCGTCAGCGCGTCGGACAGCTCAGCCATCATCTCCGGGCTGAAGGCATTCTTCTTCGCGGGATTGTCGATGATGATCTTGAGGATGTGGTCGTGCCGCTCGTGGCGGACCCGCCCTTCGCTCGCGCTGCCGGACATCTGTTCCTCCGTACTTTGTGACCGGATAATTTCTGGATGACACTTGTCATCCAGATGCATGATGGTCATAATCCAGAAAGAGAGTCAAACAGGGACCAGGCGAGATGGGCCATTCCCAGGCCGACAAGGCCAGGAGCCGTGAGCGCATTCTGAACGAGGCTGCAACGCAGATCCGCGACAAGGGCCTCGACGCGCTCAGCATCGGCGGCCTGATGCAGCAGGTGAAGCTGACCCATGGCGGTTTCTATGGGCACTTCGCCTCACGTTCCGACCTGATCACCGCGGCGCTGGAACAGGCGCTGAATGCAGGCGAAGCATCGGCTCACGCGGCGCGCGGTCCCGATAAGCCGGTCAACATCAACACACTGGTGCGGAGCTATCTCAGCCGCGCCCATCGCGACGCGCCCAAGTCGGGCTGCGCGATCGGCGCGCTGATCTCGGATGTCGGCCGCGCCGACGCGCAGTGCCGTGCGGTGATGGAACCGCACATCGAATCCTTCATCGCCAAGGTCGCCGAGACGTTCGGCGACGATGACGATAGCAACGCAATCGTCGCCGTGAGTGCGATGGTCGGGGCGCTGGCCATCTCGCGCGTCCTCACCGACCAGAAGCGGTCCGACGCCGTTCTGCGCACCGTGCGCGATGCCATCGTCGCGATGGCATCCGACGAATGATTTTGCCCGCGCCGCGGGCAGCTTGATGGAGTGAGCCATGAACGACCGATCCGCCCTCGAGCCGACCGCCGTGCAAGGAAGCGTGCTGATTGCCGGCGTCGGCGCGTCGAACGGCCTTGGCGCCGCGATTGCGCGTCGCTTTGCCGCCGGCGGCTATCCCGTCGCGATCGCCGGCCGCAACGCCGACAAGCTCGCCGCGACGGCGGCCGAGCTGGCCGCAAGCGGCGCGACGGTCGCGCACGCGGTCGGCGACGCCTCCAGGGCGGCCGATGTTGCGCGCTTCGTCGAGGCTGCCGAGAGGCTCGCACCGCTCGCGATGGCTGTGCACAATGCAGGCTCCAACCGGCCGGCACCGTTCCTGAAGGTCAGTGAGCAGCGCTTCGAGGAACACTGGCGCGAACATGCGCTCGGCGGTTTCCAGCTCGCTCAGGCCGCGATCCCCGCCTTGCTTGCGCGCGGCGGCGGCACGCTGGTGTTTACGGGCGCCAGCGGTTCGCTGCGCGGCAAGGCCAACTACTCACCGTTCGCCGCCGCCAAGGCCGCGCTGCGCGCGCTGGCGCAGAGCGTGGCGCGGGAATTCGGGCCGCAGGGCATCCATGTCGGCCATGTCGTGGTCGATGGCGGGATCGAGGGCGACCGCCTGCTGAGCATGCGTCCGCAATTGAAGGATGAGCGCGGACCGGATGGCATGCTCAACATCGCGGCCATCGCGGACGCCTATTGGGTGCTGCACCACCAGCACCGCAGCGCCTGGACGCTGGAGCTCGACCTGCGGCCGTGGGCGGAGCAGTTCTGAACGCGCTGCGCCGCCCTTCTCACCCGTGAATATAGGTTGCGATCTGCCGGAATCTTGTCAGCTTGTGCGACAAGGTCCGTCGAGATCGCACCCT
>NZ_JAQOSR010000130.1:0-26929 GCF_046718885.1 Bradyrhizobium sp. UFLA01-814
CCAGGGCCGATGTCGACGCCGCCACAGCCTCGGTGCGCAACCTCGATGCCCAGCTCGAATTGCAGCAGCCGATCATCGACCAGAGCACGGCCGACGTCACCGCCGCCGAGGCCAACCTGAAATTCGCCCAGGAAGAGCAGACCCGCTACGACGGGCTGATGAAGTCCGGCTCCGGGACCATTCAGCGCGCGCAACAGACCGACGCGGCGCTGCGCGCCAACACCGCGCAATTGCAGCACGCGAAGTCGGCGCTGTCGGCGGCCCAGCGCAAGGTCGACGTGCTGACCACGCAGCGCGCCCAGGCGGTTGCCCAAGCCGACAGGGCTCGCGCGGTCGAACAGCAGGCCGAGCTCAACCTGTCCTACGCGCGGATCACCGCTCCGGTCGACGGCACGATCGGCGCCCGCACGCTCCGCGTCGGGCAATATGTGCAGGCCGGCACCCAGCTGATGGCGGTGGTGCCGCTCGACGCGGTGTATGTGGTCGCCAATTTCAAGGAGACGCAGCTGACCCATGTGCGCAACGGCCAGCCGGTCGAACTCACCGTCGACAGTTTTCGCGGCACCACGCTGAAGGGTCATGTCGACAGCCTGTCGCCGGCCAGCGGCCTCGAATTCGCGCTGCTGCCGCCCGACAACGCCACCGGCAATTTCACCAAGATCGTGCAGCGCGTGCCGGTGAAGATCGTGCTCGACGATCACAGCCTCACCGGCCTCTTGCGCCCGGGCATGTCGGCGATCCCGACCGTCAACACCAAGGCAACCGTGCTGGCCGAGCGCGAAGAGAAGCGGCGGCTGGCGTCGGCGACGCGGGCGAACGGGGGGTAGCGGCGAACGCTTCTTCGACTGACCTCGCGCGATCGATCACCCACGCGGTGGTCGATCGCGTTTTGCCGTGCCCTTCTTCGCTCCGCGCACACCGGTGGAAGGGCTCCCTCCCCCCTTGCGGGGGAGGGTTGGGGAGAGGGGTGCCGCTTGTGCTGACGTCTGTTGGTAGCGGACGCTCCTGCTGAGAACGCGCACGGCAGCATTGAAGCAGTCTGCGCAAATCTTTGACGTCAGCGCCCTGGGCTTACCCCTCTCCCCACCCTCCCCCGCAAGGGGGGAGGGAGCTTGAGAGGCGTGCTCACCTCACCGGTCGTCATCATGCAGACCAAACGCTGCGCCGTGCCGCTGGCCGCAGCGCGGTCGCAGCCGCGCTTGCCGCCACCATCCGATTATCAACCTCTGCCTGACAATCCTTCCACTGTTTCCCGGATTATCGAAAAGCGCCGCCTAATCCATCTTGCGTGGGCCAGCAAGGACGACCCCGATGACCACGCTCCAGCCCACCGCCAATGCAGCCGACGTTGCAAATCTCCCCGCCCCCGAAGCGCCGGCGACACCCGCGATCCCGACAAAAACCTGGATCGCGGTGATCGGGGCGACGCTTGGCGCGTTCATGGCGGTGCTCAACATCCAGATCGTCAATGCCTCGCTCGCCGATGTGCAGGGCGCGATCGGCGCCGGGATCGACGACGGCGGCTGGATCTCGACCTCCTATCTGATCGCCGAGATCGTGGTGATCCCGCTCTCCGGCTGGCTCGCGCAGGTGTTCTCGGTGCGCATCTATCTGCTCACCAACGCCGCCCTGTTCCTGGTGTTCTCGGCGGCGTGCGCGCTGGCACAGGATCTGCCGCAGATGATCGCGCTGCGCGCGGTGCAGGGCTTCACCGGCGGCGTGCTGATCCCGATGGCGTTCACGCTGATCATCACGCTGCTGCCGAAGGCCAAGCAGCCGATCGGGCTCGCGCTATTCGCGCTGTCGGCAACGTTCGCGCCGGCGATCGGCCCGACCATCGGCGGCTATCTCACCGAGAACTGGGGCTGGCAGTACATCTTCTATGTCAACCTGGTGCCCGGCGCGGTGATGATCGCGATGCTGTACGTCTCGCTCGATCCGAGCCCGATGAAGCTGTCGCTGATCCGCCAGGGCGACTGGCTCGGCATCATCACCATGGCGATCGGGCTCGCCGCGCTGCAGACCGTGCTGGAGGAAGGCAATAAGGACGACTGGTTCGGCTCGCCCTTCATCGTCCGCCTGTCGGTGATCGCGGCCGTCGCGCTGGTCGCCTTCCTGATCGTCGAATTCACCGTCGAGAAGCCGCTGCTCAATCTGCGCCTGCTCGCCCGCCGCAATTTCGGCTTCGGCATGCTGGCCAACTTCCTGCTCGGCATCGCGCTGTACGGCTCGGTGTTCATCCTGCCGCAGTACCTGTCGCGCATCCAGGGCTACAACGCCGAGCAGATCGGCATGGTGCTGGCATGGACCGGGCTGCCGCAGCTGGTGCTGATCCCGCTGGTGCCGCGGCTGATGCAGCGCTTCGACCCCCGCATCATCATCGGCGTCGGCTTCGCGCTGTTCGCCGGCTCCAACTTCATGAACATCTTCATGACCAACGACTACGCCACCGACCAGCTGTTCTGGCCCAACATCGTCCGCGCGATCGGCCAGGCCCTGGTGATGGCGCCGCTGTCGGCGGTTGCGACCGCGGGCATCGAGCTGGAGAACGCGGGCTCGGCCTCCGCGCTGTTCAACATGATGCGCAACCTCGGCGGCGCCGTCGGCATCGCCGTGCTGCAGACGCTGCTGACCAAGCGCGAGCAATATCATTCCAACGTGCTGATGCAGTCGGTCTCGCTGCTGGAACAGGCCACGCGGAACCGGATTGAGCAACTGACGCAGTATTTCATGAACCACGGCGTCGCCGACCAGGCGGCGGCCGCGCACCGCGCAATCGCGGCGATTGGCAAGGTCGTGCAGAAGCAGGCCTACATCCTCGCCTTCAGTGATACCTTCTACCTGCTCGGCGTCGCGCTGATCATAGCACTCGCGGCGACACTCTTCCTGAAGAAGCCGGGCCAGCTCGCTGGCGGCGGTGCGCACTAACCCAAACCACAACCAAGGAGAACGACATGAAGCCCCGCATGAATTTCTACCAGGCCGCACCCGAGACAATCAAAGCGCTGGTCGCGGTGGAAAACCAGATCGCTGCGAGCGGCCTCGAGCAATCGCTGATCGAGCTGGTCAAGACCCGCGCCTCGCAGATCAACGGCTGCGCCTATTGCATCAACATGCACACCGAGGACGCCCGCAAGCACGGCGAGACCGAGCAGCGGCTCTATCTGCTCAACGCCTGGCGCGAGTCGCCGCTCTACAGCGAGCGCGAGCGCGCGGCGCTGGCCTGGACCGAAGCGTTGACGCTGGTTGCAGAGACGCATGCGCCCGACGCCGACTATGAGGCCGTGCGCGCCCAGTTCACCGACAGCGAGCTCGTCAATCTGACGACACTGATCGGCGCGATCAACGCCTGGAACCGCATCGCCATCGGCTTCCGCGCCGTGCATCCGGTGAAGGTGAAAGTGGCGGCGTGAGCAGCGCGGACGATCCATCCCCGTCATCCTGAGGAGCCTGCGCAGCAGGCGTCTCGAAGGATGCACGGCCACAGTCGGGCCGTCGACCCTTCGAGGGCCGCTGAAGAAGCGGCCACCTCAGGGTGACGGTGCCAAGGCGATGCGCAGACCGTAGGGTGGGTTAGCCGAAGGCGTAACCCACCATTCTCTCCGCGGTGAGCAAAGTCGGTGGGTTACGCTGCGCTAACCCACCCTACGCGGTGTCAAACCGCAGTCGCGCGGGCGAACTCGATGTAGATCTCGCGCAGGCGGTCGGTGATCGGGCCGACCTTGCCGCCTCCGACCTTCTTGCCGTCGATCGCGACCACACCCTGCACGAACACCGAGGCGCTGGTGATGAAGGCTTCCTTGGCGGCGAGCGCTTCCTCGACTGTGAAGGCGCGCTCCTCGATGCGCAGCTGGCGCTCTTCGGCGAGCTTGACCACCGCCTTGCGGGTGCAGCCGGGCAGGATCTCGTTGCCGTTCTGCCGGGTCACGATGACATCGTCCTGGGTGACGATGAAGGACGAGGACGAGCCGCCCTCGGTGACCTTGCCGTCCTCGATCATCCAGGCTTCGCCGGCGCCGGCCGCGGCCGCCGCCTGCTTGGCCAGCACCTGCGCCAGCAGCGCCACGCTCTTGATGTCGCGCCGCTCCCAGCGGATGTCGGGCACCGTGATGACGTTGATGCCGGTCTTGGCCGAGGGCGCGTTGATGATGTCCTTTTCCGAGGTGAACATCACGAGCGTCGGCTTGACGTCGGCCTTCGGGAACGCGAAGTCACGGCCCTTGTCGGCGCCGCGGGTGACCTCGAGATAGACCATGCCGTTGACAAGGTCGTTGCGCGCAACCAGCTCCTTCTGGATCTCCTCGATCCGCTCCAGCGTCTCCGGCAGCGCGAGCTGGATCTCGCCGACCGAGCGCTTGAGCCGCGCCAGATGCGAGGCGTTGTCGATCAGCTTGCCCTCGAGCACCGCCGCCACCTCGTAGATGCCGTCGGCGAACAGGAATCCGCGGTCGAACACCGAGACCTTGGCCTCCGAATGCGGCACGAACGAGCCGTTGACGTAAGCGATCTTTTCCACGCGAGTTCTCCTGCGGACGAAGGGGGTTTCAGGCCTTCGTATACGCAAATTGTTAACGGGGGAAAACCCTGTAGCCGTCGTCATTCCGAGGCGATGCGCAGCATCGAACCCGGAATCTCGAGATTCCGGGTTCGCCTCTTCGAGGCGCCCCGGAATGACGGGTGGAGAGGCGCCCTCTGCCTCAGTGCTGCAGGATCTTCGACAAGAACTTCTGCGCGCGGTCGCTGCGGGGCTTGCCGAAGAAGTCGGCCTTCTTGGCGTCCTCGACGATCTCGCCGCGGTCCATGAAGATGACGCGGTCGGCGACCTTGTTGGCGAAGCCCATTTCGTGGGTCACGACCATCATGGTCATGCCCTCGCCGGCGAGGTCGACCATCACGTCGAGCACCTCGCTGATCATTTCCGGGTCGAGCGCCGAGGTCGGCTCGTCGAACAGCATCGCGATCGGATCCATCGCCAGCGCCCGCGCGATCGCGACGCGCTGCTGCTGGCCGCCGGACAACTCCGCCGGAAACTTTTTGGCATGATCCTTCAGCCCGACGCGCTCCAGAAGCTTCATGGCCTTGGCGGTGGCGTCCTCAGCCTTGCGGCCGAGCACCTTCTCCTGCGCGAGGCGGAGATTGTCGATGATCCGTAAGTGCGGAAACAGCTCGAAGTGCTGGAACACCATGCCGACGCGCGAGCGCAGCTTCGGCAGGTCGGTCTTGGGATCGTTGACCTTGACGCCGTCGAGCGTGATGTCGCCGCCCTGGATCGGCTCCAGCGCGTTGACGCATTTGATCAGGGTCGACTTGCCCGAGCCGGACGGACCGCAGACCACCACCACCTCGCCCTTGGCGACGCTGGTGGTGCAGTCCTTCAGCACCTGGAAGGACGGCCCGTACCATTTATTGACGTGGTTGATCTCGATCATGCGTGACTCAGGCGTTGCAGCGAGCGCGCTTCCACCACTCCCATCGGGAGAGGTCGGCGCGCAGCGCCGGGTGAGGGATTGCGGTCTATCGATGGAGCAAAACCCCTCACCCGGATCGCTGATGCGATCCGACCTCTCCCGATGGGAGAGGTGAAGGGGGCCGGGTCTCGAATGTTCGAAAGCATGACTGGCTACCGGACAATCGCAATGCGCGCCTGCAGGCGGCGAACGCCGTAGGACGCGATACAGGAAACGACGAAGTAGACCAGCGCGGCGAACAGGTACATTTCGACCAGGCGGCCGTCGCGCTGCGCGACCTTGCTGGCGGCGCCGAGGAAATCCGGGATCGACAGCACGTAGACCAGCGAGGTGTCCTGGAACAGCACGATGGTCTGCGTCAGCAGCACCGGCAGCATGTTGCGGAACGCCTGCGGCAGCACGACGTAGCGCATCGACTGCGCGTAGGTCAGGCCGAGCGCGCTGGCCGCGGCCGGCTGGCCCTTCGAGATCGACTGGATGCCGGCGCGCATGATCTCGGAGAAATACGCCGCCTCGAACGCGATGAAGGTGATCAGCGAGGAGGCGAAGGCGCCGACCGTGATCGGCCGCGACGCGCCGGTCAGCCACTGCCCGATATACGGCACCAGGAAGTAGAACCAGAAGATCACCAGCACCAGCGGCAGCGAGCGGATGAAGTCGACATAGAAGCCCGCGATGCGCCCGAGCACCTTGTAGCTCGACAGCCGCATCAAGGCGATCAGCGTGCCGAACACCAGGCCGCCGAACGCGGCGAGCGCGGTCAGGGTCAACGTGAAGCGCATGCCCTCCAGGAACAGGTAGGGCAGCGAGCGGCGGATGACGTCGAAATCGAAACTGCCGATCATCGTCATTTGCCCGTGATGTAGCCGGGGATCGCGACATAGCGCTCGAGGAAGCGCATCGCGGTCACCACGACGAAATTGAGGAGCAGGTAGAGCACGGTCGCCGCCGTGAACGCCTCGAACACCTGGAACGAGAACTCCTGCATCGAGCGGGCCTGGCCGGTCAATTCGATCAGGCCGATCGTGATGGCGACCGCGCTGTTCTTGATGGTGTTGAGGAATTCGGAGGTCAGCGGCGGCAGGATGATGCGGAATGCCATCGGCAGCAGCACGTAGCGATAGGTCTGCACCGTGGTGAGGCCGAGCGCGGTCGAGGCCTGCTTCTGCCCGCGCGGCAGCGAGGTGATGCCGGCCTGCAATTGCACGGCGACGCGCGCCGACATGAAGAAGCCGACGCCGATCGCGGCGGTCCAGAACGGCGCGTTCGGCAACTGCTTCAGCCACAGCCCGGCGGACCGCGGCAACAGTTCGGGCAGCACGAAGAACCACAGGAACAGCTGCACCAGCAGCGGCATGTTGCGGAAGAACTCGACCCAGCAGAAGCCGATCCACGACGCCGTCCGCGACGGCAGCGTGCGCAGCACGCCGATCACCGAGCCGGACACCAGCGCGATGATCCAGGCCAGCACCGACACCTTGATGGTGACCACCAGTCCCGCCAATAACAGGTCGAGATAGGTGCCGGTCCCCATCGGGTTCGGCTCAAGGAAGATGTGCCAGTTCCAATTGTAGTTCACAGGTCCCCCACGCGGCCGCGCCGGTCACGGCATTACGCCGGCATCGCGCGCGGCGTCCATGCAAATGTCCGGCCATTCTCCTCCAAAAATGGCCGGACATGCAAACTTTCAGGACCCACCGCCGCGAGGCGGCAGGCCATACGCAGCAACGCGATCAGTTGACCAGATACGCATCCGGATCCGGTGAATCCGACGGCTTGGCGAGCTGCTTCTTCATCTCCGGCCCGAGCGGCACGTTGAGGTTCAGGCCCTTCGGCGGGATCTTCTGGTTGAACCACTTGTCGTAGATCTTCTGGCCCTCGGCGCTGGTGTAGAGCGCGGCGGTGGCGGCGTCGACGACCTTCTTGAACGGCGCGTCGTCCTTGCGCAGCATGATGCCGTAGGGCTCGGGCTTGGAGAACGCATCCTTGGAGATCACGTAGTCATCCGGCGACTTCGAGCCGGCGACGAGGCTCGCGAGCAGGATGTCGTCCATCACGAAGGCGACCGCGCGATCGGTCTCGACCATCAGGAAGGCCTCGGCATGATCCTTGGCCGGGATGATATTGACGCTCAGCCCGCGCGCGAGGTTGGCCTCGGTGAGCTGCTTGATGTTGGTGGTGCCGGCGGTCGAGACCACCGTCTTGCCCTTCAGATCGTCGATCGAGTTGATCTTGCTCGCCTTCTTGGTGACGTAGCGGCTGGCGGTCAGGAAGTGGCTGTTGGTGAAGGAGACCTGCTTCTGGCGCTCGGCATTGTTGGTGGTCGAGCCGCATTCGAGGTCGACGGTGCCGTTGGCCATCAGCGGGATACGCGTCGCCGAGGTCACCGGGTTGAGCTTGACCTCGAGCTTGTCGAGCTTCAGCTCCTTCTTCACGGCATCGACGATCTTGTAGCAGATGTCCATGGCGTAGCCGATGGGCTTCTGGTTGTCGTCGAGATAGGAGAACGGGATCGAGGAATCGCGGTAGCCGAGCGTGATCGCGCCGGTGTCCTTGATGTTCTTCAGCGTGCCGGTCAGCTCCTGGGCTTGCGCCTGGCTCGCGCCGACCGCGGCGGCGAGCGCGAGGCCGATGAGATACTTGCGTGTCATACGTCTACTCCTTGCGTGGAAACGGTCGATTTACTGTGTGAGAATATCGGCGAGGACGGGTGCGATGTAGCGGCGAAACTGTTCCGGATTCTCGCTCATCGGAAAATGACCGAGCTTCTCCATGATCGTGACGCTGGCGCCCCCTATTGCCGCTGCGGTCCGCCTCGTGTCCTCGGGCGTGCAGGAGAAATCATACTCGCCCGTGAGGAGATAGAGCTTGCATACTTTAGTCTCGATTGACGCGACCCGGCCGCGCAGGTCGCCGTCGACACGATAGAAATACAGATCGCCCTTGAACACACCGGGGCCGCCCTGCTTGTAGGCCCACAGCGTTTCCATCCGCGCAGGCTCAGGGCTTTGCGGGGCGATCAGCCCGGACACCAGCGCGGCGCAGACTTCGCCGCCGTGAACGTCCGGCCGGTTCAGCCAGTTGGTGTCATACCACGGCGCCTGGAAATCGGCAGCCTCGAGCCCGATCAGCGCGCGGAACTCGGCGGCATATTCGATCGCAAGGTTAAGCACGATGCGGCCGCCGATCGAGCAGCCCATCACCACAGGCTTCTCCAGCCCCAACGCCCGACAGAAAGCGCGGATGGTCTCGGTGTAGCGCGCAGTGGTGAGTTGGTATTCATCGCCGGTCCAGCTCATCGGCGGATTCGACTTGCCATGCCAGGGCATATCGAAGGCAATGATGCGGAAATTTTCGGCAAATTGCGTATCAGCGAGCAGATGGCGCCACTGCCGCGCATCTGATCCCGCGGTGTGCAGGCAGACCAGCGGAATGCCCGTGCCGTTTTCCTCGAAATAGATCCGATGCAGTTCGCCGCCGATCTCGACGTGCACGTAGCGGCCGACCATCGGCTCGATGTGGCCGTTCATCATCTTGCCGCTCATGATACGGCCGCCGCGAAATGCTGCCGCGGAAGCGCCAGCAGGTCCTTGAAGTACTGCAGATGCGCCATGAAGGGATGCAGGTCGCCTTCCAGCACCGCCTCGCCGAGTTTGGTCAGCGCCAGCAGGTCGTGCCAGCCGGGCTTCGGCTCGGCCTGCCAATAGGCGGCCCAGGCCTGCGGCGTCGCGCGATAGGAAAAGCGCCAGGAGCGCATCAGGACCGGCGACGGCGCAAGCTCGACGATGCGCCCGGCGCGGA
Source organism: Bradyrhizobium sp. UFLA01-814 (assembly GCF_046718885.1). NCBI lineage: Bacteria > Pseudomonadati > Pseudomonadota > Alphaproteobacteria > Hyphomicrobiales > Nitrobacteraceae > Bradyrhizobium > Bradyrhizobium sp. UFLA01-814. The sequence continues at coordinate 9,270 of NZ_JAQOSR010000130.1, forward strand.
TCGCGGCATGAAACGGCCGCGCCATCGGGCCGATCAGGCAGTCGCAATCGAGCAGCCGCCCGCGTGCAACCAGCCGAGGGGCCTCGTCGAGCAATGCGGGAAGGCCGGCAAACGCCCTCGTCACAGCGTCGTCGGTGGCGTCAGGCGATGGCGTCATCTGTCGGGCGGCGTCCCTGCAGCGGGCGGCGCCATGATGACGGCAAGCGCGCAATCCCGCAAGGCGCCGATACCCTTCGATACCCTTGGGTTCCCTGGATTATTCGCTTGACCAAACCCGGCTTGCCGGTCAGGCGCGCACACCCCGCGCCCTCCCCGCTCGCTGCCAGAAACTGCAATCCGTCAGACCAAATGCCGATTGAATTCCGCCACTCGGCAGGTCGCGGCAGACCAATTGTCGCAGCCGGCGCTTCGAGCGCAATTCGCGCTTCCGTTGCCCGCCCCGTTCTGTCCAATGCGCCCTCGGTCCCAGCATGACGGGGACGATCATTGCCAACACCGAACAAGACGCGGCTGCGATCGAACGCGGCCACAAGGGAGAGACCGAGATGTCGCACCGCAATCGCTTGATGGTCCTGCTCGCCGCCGCCGGCATGCTGGTGTCGACAGCGGCGCTCGCGCAGGATTATCCGACCAAGCCGATCACGCTGATCGTGCCGTGGCCGGCGGGCGGCTCGACCGATATCTCGATGCGTGCGATCGCCGAGAGCGCCTCCAAGGTGCTGGGCCAGCCGATCGCGGTCGACAACAAGGCGGGCGGCGGCGGCACCGTGGGCCCCGCGACGATGGCCGCCGGCGCCAAGCCCGACGGCTACACCATCGCCCAGATCCCGATCACCGTGTTCCGCCTGCCCCTGATGCAGGAAGTGTCGTGGGATCCGGCGAAGGATTTCTCCTACGTCATCCACCTCACCGGCTACACCTTCGGTGTCACCACCAACGCGGAGTCGCAGTTCAAGACCTGGCAGGACGTGGTCGATTTCGCCAAGAAGAACCCGGGCAAGGTGACCTATGCGACGCCCGGCACCGGCACCTCGCTGCATATCGGCATGGAGCAGATCGCGCTGATGGCCGGGATCAAGTTGACCCAGGTGCCGTTCAAGGGCGGCGCCGAGACCAATGCCGCCGTGCTCGGCCAACACACCATGCTGCAGGCGGATTCCACCGGCTGGCGGCCGCTGGTCGATGCCGGCAAGCTCCGTCTGTTGATGGTGTGGACCGGCGCGCGCTCGCCGAACTATCCCGACGTGCCGACGCTGAAGGAGCTCGGCTACCCCATGGTCTATGACTCGCCGTTCGGCATTGCCGGCCCCAAGGGCATGGACCCCAAGATCGTCGCCAAGCTGCACGACGCCTTCAAGAAGGCGATCGAGGACCCGGCGGTGATCGCGACCCTCGCCAAATACGACATGGTGCCGAACTACAAGAACACCGAGGACTACAAGAAGTTCGTGGGCGAGGTCACCGAGTCCGAGCGCAAGGTGATCGACACGCTCGGGCTGGCGAAGAAGTAGAGAAATCGAGTTAGGCTCACCACGAGCACAGGCGTCATCCTGAGGTGCGCGCTCTTGCGCGCCTCGAAGGATGGACACGGGCACCGCCGCCCTTCGAGGGCTGCGCTGCGCTCCGCCACCTCAGGACGACGGCGAACTAAGAGCGATTCAGATGACAGACCAAACCAACGTCAAATTCCGCCTCAACAACTCCGAGCTCTGGGGCGGGCTGATCGGGCTCGGGCTCGGCGCCTTCGTGATCTGGTCGGGCCTCAAGCTGAAGCTCGGCACCATCAACGATCCCGGCTCCGGCTACGTGCTGTTCTATACCGGCATCCTGATGTGCGTGTTCGCGGCCTCGATCATGATCGCGGCGGTCACCGAGGGCGGCCCGACCTTCGCCTCGCGCTGGGAGAATGCGCGCTGGGGCAAGCCGGTGCTGGTCATCGTCTGCCTCACGGCGTTCGCCTTTGCGCTGGAGCCGCTCGGCTTCCTGCTGTCGGCGGTCCCGCTGATGCTGTTGCTGCTCCGCGTGATCGATCCGGTGCGCTGGTCGCTGGCGATCCCGCTGTCCATCCTTGCCCCGCTCGGGATGTGGTGGGTGCTGAAGCATCTGCTCGCGATCCAGCTGCCGAGCGGCATCTTCGAGATCGGTTGAGCGCCCATGGATACTCTCGTCAACGTCGCCCACGGCCTCGGCGTCGCGCTGCTGCCGATCAACCTGCTCTACTGCTTCATCGGCGTGTTCATCGGCACGCTGGTCGGCGTGCTGCCCGGCATCGGCCCGATCTCGGCGATGTCGCTGCTGCTGCCGGTGACGCTGTCCGGCACGCCGGAATCCGGCATCATCATGATGGCCGGCATCTATTACGGCTCGATGTATGGCGGCTCGACCACGTCGATCCTGGTCAACATCCCGGGCGAAGCGGCTTCCGTCGTCACCTGCATCGACGGCCACCAGATGGCCAAGCAGGGCCGCGCCGGCCCGGCGCTCGGCATCTCCGCGTTCGGCTCGTTCATCGCCGGCACCTTCGCGCTGATCGCCCTGATGCTGGTAGCACCCTCGCTTGCCAGCGTCGCGATCGCGTTCGGGCCGGCCGAATATTTCAGCCTGATGGTGCTCGGCCTCGTGGTGCTGACCTTCCTCACCCAGGGCTCGATGGCCAAGGCGCTGTTGATGGCCTGCATCGGCGTCGTGCTCGGCCTGGTCGGGCTCGACAGCATCACGGCGCAGCCGCGGCTGACCTTCGGCCGCCTCGAGCTGATCGACGGCATCGGCCTTGTGCCGGTCGTGATGGGCCTGTTCGGCGTCGCCGAGGTGCTGCTCAACACCGAGCAGGCGATCAAGCGCGACATCATCAAGACCAGGATCAACCAATTGCTGCCGAGCAAAGAAGACTGGAAGGCCAGCGCCGGGCCGGTGGCGCGCGGCACCGTGCTCGGCTTCTTCCTCGGCATCCTGCCCGGCGGCGGCGCCGTGGTGGCATCGTTCGCGTCCTACGCGCTGGAGAAGCGGCTCTCGAAGCATCCGGAGCGCTTCGGCCACGGCGCCATCGAGGGCGTCGCGGGGCCGGAATCGGCGAACAATTCCGCGGCCGGCGGCGCCTTCATTCCGCTGATGACGCTCGGCATCCCGCCGAATGTGGTGATGGCGCTGCTGCTCGGCGCCTTCGTGATCCACGGCCTGCAGCCGGGACCGCTGATGATCTCGCAGAACCCGACGCTGTTCTGGGGCATCGTCGCCAGCATGTATATCGGCAACCTCATGCTGCTGGTCCTCAACCTGCCGATGATCGGCATGTGGGTGCAGCTGCTGCGGCTGCCCTACAACGTGCTGTTCCCGCTGATCATCCTGTTCACGATCATCGGCGTCTACTGCTCCAGCAACAACGTGTTCGACGTCCACGTCATGATCGCGTTCGGCGTGATCGGCTATTTCATGCGCAAGCTCGGCTACGAGCCGGCGCCGCTGGTGCTTGCCTTCGTGCTCGGGCCGATGCTGGAGAACAATCTGCGCAAGTCGCTGATCCTCTCGCAGGGCGATCTCATGACCTTCGTGGAGCGGCCGATCTCGGCGATCTGCCTCGCCTTCGCGCTGGTGCTGCTGGTCGGCCCGCTGCTGCCCTCGCTGCGCAAGAAGCGCGAGCTGGTGGCGCTGGATGAGGGGGCTTAGGAAAGCGAGCCTGACTTCAGCCGCGCCGGCAGCGCGCTCCCTCGCCCCGTTCTTACGGGGAGAGGGTTGGGGTGAGGGGCTGCCTCCGCAAACACGGTGATAGCAGTATCTGCGGAGGCTCCCCCTCACCCGCAACGCATCTGACGATGCGTTGCGGCCTCTCCCCGCACGCGGGGAGAGGCGAAGTGGCAGCTTAGCCCGCCTTCACGCCCCGCCCGTTCTTCGGCGCCTGGGCCAGCGCGCGGGCCAGCACCTGAGCTTCCTTCTTCAGCATGTCGGCGAGTTCGCCTTCGCGGCGGCGGATGCGGTCGGACGCGGCGCCGATCGAGAGCGCGGCGACCACCTCGCCGGCATCGTCGCGCACCGGCACGCCGACGCCGCCCATGCCGGGAAACGCGGCGTCGATCAGCACGGTGTGGCCGGCCTTGCGCGCCATCGCGATCCGCTCGCGCAGGAACTTGGGCGTGATGCGCGGCGATTTCGCCAGCCGCGGCACGATCACCTCGATCACAGCCTCGATCTCGGCATCCGGCAGCCAGACCAGCAGCGCCAGCGCGCCGGCGCCGACGCCGAGCGGACGGCGGCTGCCGATCTGCAGATAGTTCGGTTGCAGCGGATGGTTGCCGACCGAGCGCGCCAGATAAAGCGCCTCGACGCCGGAACGCACCGACAGCAGCGCCGTATCGGCCGAGCGCTCCGACAGCCGGAGCAGGCTCGGCTGCGCCAGCTCGGCGATGTCGACCGAACGGCGCGCGCCGACCGCCATCACCCGCGCCTCCTGGCCGAGCTCATAGGTCTTGGCGCCGGCGACGCGGCTGACGAAGCCTTCCTCGATCAGCGAGTTGAGGATGCGCAGCGCAGTCGCCTTGTTCAGCGAGGTGGTGTCGGCGATGTCGGTGAGCCGCAGCGGCGAGCGCTGCGCCAGCACGCGCAGGATCGCGCAGACCTTCTGGATCGCGTTGAACTTGTCGGGTTGGCCCGGCTCCGGCGGTGGCCTCTTGCGGCTGGTCCGTGCGGTCGCAGTCGTTGAGGCGTTCATGCCCTGGCCTTCCTTGCCGTCAATTCCAAATCCTGAACCGGGCACGACGAAGAGACGCGCCCGGCCGACATCATCCTAGGACGGATGACGCGCGCCGGACACCGTATACTTTCGTCAGATGAAACTTTGATTTCGACTATCTACGCTGCTGTGCAACAATAAGGATATTTGAATTTCGCATCACGAAATCTGATGCGGTTAGCATGATCCTTTCGAAAAAAACCGCTTCGCACTTTTTCGGATCATGCGCTACGCCAGCCGCAGCCTGCGGATCGTGAACAATGCGCAGAGGCTGAGGATGCAGACCGCGGTGAGATAGTAACCCGGCGCGAGCTCGCCGATCGCCGCGAAGCCACCCAGCCAGGTCATGATCGCCGGCCCCATGCCGCCGAACAAGGTGACACCGATATTGTAGCTGAGACCGAGCCCGGTCGCACGCGTCGCCGCTGGAAACAGTTCCGACATCAGCGCGGCGAGCGGCCCGTAATACAGCGACTTGAGCACGCCGAGCCAGAGCACGCCGATCAGGATGATCACAGGCGTCGGCTTGCCGGTGAGCAAGAGGAAGGCCGGGAAGATCGACACCAGCAGCAGCAGCGCGAACAGGATCATGTGGGTGGTGCGTCCGATCTTGTCGGAGACCATGCCTGCGATCGGCGCCAGCAGCGCAACCGCGGTCTGCGCGGCGAACGAGGCGATGAAGCCGACCGACGGCGCGAGGTTGAGCGTCTTCACCACATAGGTCGGCATGTAGACGATCAAATAGTTGACCGCGGTCGACACCGCGAGCGCGCCGATGGCAAGCGTCGTGGCGAACTTCTGCCGCGCGAACACTTCCCTGACCGGCGATTCCTGCTTCGCGGCCGGCGGCGGCGTTGCATCGTCGACATGGTTGCGGATGTAGATGCCGACCGGGCCGATCAAGACGCCGAACAGAAACGGCAGCCGCCAGCCCCAGGACTGCAAATCCTCCGGGCTCATCAACGAGGTCAGGAGCGCACCGAAGCCCGCGCCCAACAGGCCGCTGACGCCTTGGCTCGCGAACTGCCAACTCGCCACGAAGCCGCGCCGCTCCGGCATGTGCTCGACCAGGAACGCAGTCGAGGAGCCGAACTCGCCGCCGGCGGAAAAGCCCTGCACCAGCCGCGCCAGCAGCACCGCGATCGGCGCCAGGATGCCGATGGTCTGATAGGTCGGCATCAGCGCCAGCACCAGCGTGCCGAACGTCATCAGCACGATCGACAGCATCAGCGAGGCCTTGCGGCCGTGCCGGTCTGCATAGGCGCCGAGCACGACGCCGCCGATCGGGCGGATCAGAAACGACAGGCCGAAGCTGCCGAAGGTCAAGAGCAGCGAGGTGGTCGGATCGTTGGCCGGGAAGAACGCCTTGGAGAGGTAGACCGCGAAATAGGCGTAGACCGAGATGTCGTACCATTCGAGCGCATTGCCGACCGAAGTCGCGACGATCAGGCGGGTGATGTTTTTCTTGGTTGTGGCGTCGGCTTCGGAGGTAAGCGGCGTCGATGTCGATAGTGTCATCAAATTTCCTTGGCCGTGTCGGCACTATTTCAACGCGTTGCACCCGGGCTTATACGTTCGAAGAACGGCGTTGCGTCCGCTCGCCTAAGCCCGGCCATTCACATCCTCCCCGTCATCCTGAGGAGCGGCGTCAGCCGCGTCTCGAAGGATCGACGGCCACCGGCGGGGCCGTGCATCCTTCGAGGCTCGCTCCGCTCGCACCTCAGGATGACGGGGAACAAGCGAGCCTAGCTCCTCACCCCTTGTGCGGCGCCTCGCCGAGATCCCAGAACAGGCCGGCCATGATGGTCAGCGCCTCCTCGGTCACCGGCAGCAGGATGTGCTCGTCGGGGGCGTGCTGCGAGCAGCCCGGATAGGAATGCGGCACCCAGATCGTCGGCAGGCCGAGGCCTTCGGAGAACACGTCGTTCGGCAGCGAGCCGCCGAAGTTCGGCAGCACCGCCGGCGCCTTGCCGGTGGTGGCGCGGATCGAGTTCGCCGCCCAATCGATCCACGGACTGTCCATGTCGGTGCGCGAGGCAGCAAAGCGCTGCGTGCCCGAGACCTCGACCATCGGGAAACCGTTGTTGTGCAGATAATCCCGCACCGCGTCGATCACCTCGAGATGCCGGGTGCCGACGACGAAGCGAAGCTGCAGCACGGCATTCGCCTTGCCGGGAATCGCGTTCGCGGGCTTTTCGATATTGCCCGACGACATCGCGAGCACTTCCAGCGTGTTCCAGGCATAGAGCCGCTCCGCCGCGGTCAGACCCTCCTCGCCCCAGTCTTCCGCCAGCGCCGGTTCGTCCGCGGTCGGCTTGACCTCGACGTCGGCGAGCGCGGCGCGGACGCGGTTGGAGATCGGCGGAGGCTTGAGGATCTCGAGCTTCATGCGGCCCTTGCCGTCGACCAGACTCGCGATCGCGCTCGCCAGGATCGTGGCGGGGTTGGCGAGCACGCCGCCCCAATTGCCGGAATGGTTGCCGCCCTCGCGCAGATTGACGTCGAGATGGATGCGGTTGCCGCCGCGGCAACCGAGGAAGATGGTCGGCCGCTCCGCCGACAGCCGCGGCCCGTCGGAGGCAATGAACAGGTCGGCCTTCAGCTCCTCGCGATGCGCCTCGCAGACCTCGCGCAGATCGGGCGAGCCGATCTCCTCGCCGGTCTCGATGATGAATTTGGCGTTGAAGCCGAGCTTGCCGCCGCGCGCCTGCTTCACCGCGCGCAGCGCCGCCATGTTGATCGAATGCTGGCCCTTGTTGTCGGCGGTGCCGCGGCCATAGACGCGCTCGCCCTTGACCGTGGTCTGCCAGGGATCGAGCCCGTCGCGCCATTCGCCGACCATGCCGTCGACGACGTCGCCGTGACCATAGGTCAGCACGGTCGGCCGCGAAGCGTCTTCCTGGTAGTCGGCAATCAGATAGGGCCCGCGGCCGGTCGGCGACTCGATCAGCCGGGTCTTGAAATCGAGCTCGGCGAAGGCCGGTTGCAGATTGTCCACCAGATAGGCGCGCAGCGCATCGGCCTTGTCGGCATTCAGGCTCTCGGTCTGGTAGCCGACCCTGCGGTCCAGCTCCTTCAGGAACTGTCCCGATTGAAAATGCTCTCGCACGTTTGCGATTGCGTCGGCCCGTGTCGCCATGATTGTTCCTTCGTCCGGTCGCGTCTTGGCATGATCGCACCGGAACGCCACGCTTTGCGTCCCGATCATGCTTCTGGAGAGGCGCAACCTATCGGGATCGGATCGCGACCGGAAGGGCGTGAAATGCGAATGGGCCTTGCCAAAACGTGGGAAGTCGCAACAAGTTGATGCGGGACGCCCGGCATCGACCGGGCAGCAATCGAAGCGGCGCGCAAGGTTTCGACCAAGGTTTTCGACAATGACAAAACAAATCCGGCTCAACGCCTTTGGCATGAACTGCGTGGCGCATCAGTCGCCGGGGCTGTGGACCCATCCGCGCGACCGCACCAAGGACTACAACAAGCTGTCCTACTGGATCGATCTGGCGAAGACGCTGGAGCGCGGCCGGTTCGACGGGCTGTTCCTGGCCGACGTGCTCGGCGTCTACGACGTCTATGCCAATAGTCCGGACGCGGCGCTCCGCAACGCGGCGCAGACCCCGGCCAACGAACCGTTGATGCTGATCCCGGCGATGGCCGCGGTGACGGAAAATCTCGGCTTCGGCGTCACCAGCAATCTCTCCTTCGAGCCGCCCTACCCGTTCGCGCGGCGGATGTCGACGCTCGACCATTTGACCGGCGGCCGGGTCGGCTGGAACGTGGTGACCGGCTATCTCGATAGTGCCGCACGCGGCGCCGGCAAGGACAAGCAGACCGCGCATGACGACCGCTACGAACTCGCCGACGAATATATGGAGCTGGTCTACAAGCTCTGGGAAGGCAGCTGGGAGGACGACGCCGCGATCCGCGACGTCACGCGCGGCATCTTCACCGATCCGAGCAAGGTGCATCCGGTACACCATGACGGCAACAACTACCGGCTCAACGCGATCCATCTCTCCGAGCCGTCGCCGCAGCGCACGCCGGTGCTCTATCAGGCCGGCACCTCGCCGCGCGGGCGGCAATTCGCCGCCGAGCACGCCGAATGCGTGTTCATGTCGGGGCCGTCAGCCAAGGTGATCGGCCCGCGCGTCTCGGCGATCCGCGAGCTCGCCGCCGCGAAGGGCCGCAACCCGGCCGAGATCCTGATGTTCTCGATGATGTGCGTCGTGGTCGCGCCGACCGAGGCGGAGGCGAAAGCGAAGTACGCCGAGTATCGCAGCCATATCAGCCATGAAGGCGCGCTGGCGCTGATGTCGGGCTGGACCGGCGTCGACTTCTCGACCTATTCGCTCGACCAGGAGGTGCGGCACGTGCAGAACGACGCCGGCCGCTCCGCGATGGACAACGTCACCCGCGCCGATCCCGACCGGGTCTGGACCGTGCGCGAGGTCGCCGAGCATGTCGGCATCGGCGGCGCCGGCCCCGTCGTGGTCGGCTCGCCGGAGCAGGTCGCCGACAAGATCGAGCAATGGTTCGAGGACACCGACGTCGACGGCCTCAATGTCGCCTTTGCGATCTCGCCCGGCGATTTCGAGGACATCGCCGACATGCTGGTGCCGGAGCTCGTCAAGCGCGGCCGCTACAAACGGGAGTACGCGAAGGGTACCTTGCGCGAGAAGCTGTTCGGCGCAGGACGCGCGAGGCTCGACGCGACGCACCCGGCGACCCGGTATCGCATGATGCGGAGCGCTGCGGCGGAGTGATCTGTGCCGTCATTGCGAGCGAAGCGAAGCAATCCATCGTTCCGCATATGCGGGATCATGGATTGCTTCGTCGCTTCGCTCCTCGCAATGACGCGGCACACACATCTGCCGTCCCGTCATCCTGAGGAGCGCGCTCTTGCGCGCGTCTCGAAGGATCGACGGCCACCAGGCGGGCCGCACATCCTTCGAGGCTCGCTTCGCTCGCACCTCAGGATGACGGGGAGGCAGCAAGCGCCCGTGCGCTCAATTCACCGAATTGCTCACCACCACCTCGATCAGCTTCGCACCGGGCCGGCTGAACGCCGACTTCATCACGCCTCTCAGCTCCTGCGGGTCGGTGATCCTGATCGCCTCGAGCCCGAGCGAGCGTGCGAGGGCGGTGAAATCGACCGGCGGATCGATGAAGTCCATGCCGACATAATTGTCATCGCCGTGGAAGGCGAGCAGGCGCTGCTTGATGATGCGGTAGCCGCCATTGTTGACGATGACGAAGTTGAGCGGCAGCTTGTGTTTGGCTGCGGTCCACAGCGACTGGATCGAATACATCGACGAGCCGTCGCCGGAATAGCACACCACCGGGCGCTGCGGATTGGCGAGGCTGACGCCGACCGCGGCCGGCAGGCCCCAGCCGATGCCGCCGGATGCCAGCGCGTGATAGCCGTAGCGGTCGCGATGCGGCCGCAAGCCAATGATCTGGCGCGACGAGGTCAGGCCTTCGTCGACCAGGATCGCGTTGTCGGGCATCGCCTCCACGACCTGCAGCGCGAGCCAGTCCGGATCGATCGGCGAGGTCTGGCTCGCCTTCGATATCTGCTCGACCAGCGCCTTGCGCTTCGCCGCCCAGTTTTTGGTCGACAACGCCGCGAGTCCCTGCCTGGCACGCGTCTCCAGCGCGCCGCCGCCGGCCTCCTTCAACGCCGGGACCAGCGCGCGCAGCGTTTCCTTGACGTCCGCCTTCACCGCGATCTCGGCGCCATAGTTCCTGGCGAGGTCGCTGTCGACCAGGCCGACCTGCACGATCGAGAGCCCGTCCGGCAGCGGATCGACTTCGCTGTAGACCGACATCCGCAGCGGATCGCCGCCGAGTGCGATCAACAGATCATGCGGCGCCAGCACGTCGCGCGCGACCTTCTGCAGCCGCGCGATCGCGCCCATGAAGCTCGGGCTTTCGGACAGGAAGTGCGAACCATAGGGCGTCGGCGACTGCCAGGCCGGGCAGCCCAGCGTCTCGGCAAGATCGGCCGCCTCGCGCAGCGCATCGCTTTTCACAATCTCGTCGCCGACGACGATCACCGGTCGCTCGGCTTTCAGGATGCGCGCGGCCAGCGCCTTAAGCGACTCCTCCGACGGCCTCACCCGTGTGTCGATCCGGGTGGAGCGGCCGAGCTCGATGCCGGCTTCGGAATTGAGGATGTCGCCGGGCAGCGAGATGAACACCGGCCCGGTCGGCGGCGTGGTCGCGATCTTGGCGGCGCGGCGCACGATGCGCGGCAGGTCTTCGAGGCGCGTCACCTCGACCGCCCATTTCACCAGCGGCGTCGCCATCTGCACCAGCGGGCCATAGAGCACCGGTTCAGTCAAACCATGGCCCTGTTCCTGCTGCCCGGCGGTCAGGATCAGCGGCGTGCCGGTGAAGCTGGCATTGTAGAGCGAGCCCATCGCGTTGCCGAGGCCAGGCGCGACATGGACGTTGCAGGCGACCAGCTTGCCGGAGGCGCGGCTGAAGCCGTCGGCCATCGCGACCACCAGGCTCTCCTGCATCGCCATCACATAGGTGAGATCGGGATGATCCTTCAGTGCATGCATGATCGGCAGTTCGGTGGTGCCGGGATTGCCGAACAGATGGGTGACGCCCTCATCCTTCAGCAGCGCCAAAAATGCCGAGCGGCCGGTAATGCGATTTTTCATGTTCCCTCCAGGCCTGTCGGCGCGTTGGCCGACGGGGATCAAGGGAGATGACCAAACTTGCGCAGCTGGGGCAATCGAGCGAGCGGTCATGGCCGCATTCCGCAGGCGCGCGCCTGAGGTGAAACGCTCGCTAGAACATCCCCTCGCGCGCGCTGCGCTTCTTCTTTTTCGAGCGCTGCCAGACCACGCCGGGATAGCCCTTCAGCGGCACCAGCGGCTCGCCGGTATAGGCCCATTCCTGCAGTTCCTCGATCGCGATGTGATAGAGCGGCTGCCGGCCGGTGCGCCCCGAGAACAGCGCGCGCGGGATGTTGACCATGTGCGGCGACCGCGCGCGTTCGTAGATGATGGGCGTGCCGCAATTGGCGCAGAAGCTGCGCGCCGTCTTGCTTTTCGCATCCTCGTAACGCGACAGCTCGCTTTCGCCTTGCGTGATGCGGAAGCGCTTCTTCCAGCTGCCGACATAGGTCGCATAAACCGCACCATGGGCGCGGCGGCTGGCGGCGGTGTGATCATGCCAGGCCCAGCGCGCCGGCACGTCGATCTCGAACCGCACCTTGCCGCACAGGCATTGGCCGGCCGCCGGCTTCGCCAACGCCACGGGCTTTGGTTTCTTGGTCGGCTCGAACTCGTCGTCCGGAAACATCGGGGTCTCCCGGTTTTGCTGGCCGAGCTATCGTAGCCCGGATGCAGCGAAGCGTAATCCGGGGATGCTTGATCCGCTGATGCAAGGCCCCGGATTTCGCTGCGCTGCATCCGGGCTACGAAGACCTACGCCTGCGCCAATTCGTCGTGCACCGGATAATCCGTGTAGCCCTTCTCCTCGCCTGCATAGAAGGTGGCGCGGTTGTACTTCGTCAGCGGATAGCCGCGCTGCAGGCGGCGCGGCAGGTCCGGGTTGGAGATGAAGTAGCGGCCGAATGCGATCGCATCGGCATGACCCTCGGCGACCGCGCTCTGTGCGGTTTCGCCGACGAAATTGCCGGCGGTGATCAGCACGCCGCTCCACATCGGACGGTACAACACCATCGCGGACGGCACGTTCTGCCAGTCGACCTCGGCGCGGCCAGTGCCCGAGGCGCGCGGCTCGATGAAATGCAGATAGGCGAGCCCGAGCTTGTCCAGCGCCGTGATGGCGTGGCTGTAGAGCGGCATCGGGTCCGCCTCGCCGCTGCCATTGGCGATGCCGTAGGGCGAGAGCCGCACGCCGACGCGGCTCGCGCCCCAGACTTCGGTCACCGCCTGCGTCACCTCCATCAGGAAGCGGACGCGGTTCTCGATCGAGCCGCCATAGCGGTCGGTGCGCAGATTGCTGCGCGACTGCAGGAACTGCTCGATCAGATAGCCATTGGCGCCGTGGATCTCGACGCCGTCGAAGCCGGCGGCGAGCGCGTTCTTCGCGCCTTGCCGGTAGGCCTCGACCATCAGGGCAACCTCGTCGGTCTCGAGCGCGCGCGGCGTCTCGTAGTCGACCACCTTGCCGTCCGCCGTCATGCACCTGAACTCGGAGGGGATCGCGACCGCCGACGGCGCCACCGGCAGCGCGCCGCCCGGCTGGAACGAGGAATGCGAGACGCGGCCGACGTGCCAGAGCTGCAGGAAGATCAAGCCGCCCCTGGCGTGCACGGCATCCACCACCTCGCGCCAGCCCGCGATCTGGGCCTCGCTGTAGATGCCGGGAACACCAGGATTGCCGAAGCCGGTCGCAACCACCGGCGAGGCCTCCGCGATCAGCAAGCCGCCGGGCGTGGCGCGCTGCGCATAATATTCCGCGTTCATCGGCCGCGGCGCGAGGCTCGGTCGCGCCGCCCGCATCCGCGTCAGCGGCGCCATCACGACGCGATGTTCGAGCTGGTAAGGACCGATCTTGAGCGGAGAGAACAGCGACGGAGGATTCATGCCTGCCCCAAATATTCTTATGTGGTTTCCGTTATAGTGTGGGCACGATCCGCCCAGAAAACCGGTTACCACTTTTCCGGATCATGCCCGTTATCTAACGGGTTCATCTTGTTCATGAAAGCGGGTAGTGGCAATCTGTTGCCACGAGAACAGGTCTCCCATGTCGAAATCGAGCGCCTCATCGCTCCCCTCCTTAAGCGTCCGCATCGACCTCGATGCCGAGGACCGGATCGGGCCGGGCAAGATCCTGCTGCTTGAGCGGATCAGGGAATGCGGCTCGATCTCCGCCGCCGGCCGCGCCATGGACATGAGCTACAAGCGCGCCTGGGACCTGGTCGACGAGATCAACCGCATCTGCCGGCAGGCGGCGGTGGAACGGCAGACCGGCGGCAAGAATGGCGGCGGTGCGGTGCTGACCCCGTTCGGCCTCTCTTTGGTGGCGCGCTACCGCAAGATCGAGCGCGACGCGGCAAGCGCCGTGCGCAAGGACCTCGAGGCGCTGCGCAGCGACATCGGCAGGCCGAAGAAGGCCGCCGGGCGGTAAACGCAGGAACTGGCGGCCGCAGCACGGGGCGCTTACGAAAATATCGAAAACAACCCCATGCAAAGGAGCCGGCGGTGGCCGGCGTTCGACGAGGCAACTTGACGCGTCGGGCAAATCAGGGGTATTATTCTAATATTCCGAAATCATGTGGGCGTTGGGGTGAAGGGCTTCCCTTCTGCGAGCACGCCGAAAATTGAGACCTGTACCCCTCACCCGGATTGCATCTTCGATGCAACATAGCCGAAGCTTAGCTTCGGCGTCGATTTCATGGACGGCCGCCGAAGGCGGCCTATGCCTCTCCCCGCAAGCGGCAGGGCTATCGCATTTCGTGGCGGTGCCCTCGTGGCCATCCTTCGAGACGCCCGCCTTCGGCGGGCTCCTCAGGATGAGGTCTGGTTTTGCGGCAAGATAGTAGACCCTCATGGTGAGGAGCGCCGCTTGCGGCGCGTCTCGAACCACGAGGCCGAGCGCTTGCGCGGTCGCCAAGACGGTAGATGCGATACCTCTCCCCGCAAGCGGGGAGAGGTAAGAAGCAGCGCTAGCCGGTCTTGATCCAGACGGCCTTGACGTTGAGATATTCCTCGACGTGCTGCTTGCCGGACTCGCGGCCGTAGCCGCTCATCTTGTAGCCGCCGAACGGCACCGCCGGATCCATCGCCTGGTAGCAATTGACCCAGACCGAACCGGCGCGCAATGCCTTGGCGACCTGGTGGGCCTTGCTGACATTGGTGGTCCAGACGCCCGAGCCGAGGCCGAAGGTGGTGGCGTTGGCGCGCTTGATCAGCTCGTCCGGATCCCTGAACGAGATCGCCGAGATCACCGGGCCGAAGATCTCCTCCTGCGCGATGCGCATGTTGTCCTGCACGTTGGCGAACACGGTCGGCTGCACGAAGTAACCCTTCGACAGCGCGCCCTCGGTGAGGCGGCCGCCGCCGGCGAGCGCCTTGGCGCCTTCCTTCTGGCCGATGTCGAGATAGCCCGACACCCGATCCATCTGCTGCTGCGACACCAGGGGACCAATCTGGGTGTTGGGGTCGAGGCCGTTGCCGACCTGCAGCTTCTTGCCGAACTCGGCGACGCGGCCGACGAATTCGTCATAGACCTTCTGCTCGACGAACAGCCGCGTGCCGGCGCTGCAGATCTGGCCGGAATTGGCGAACACCGCCATCGCGGCTCCGGGCACCGCGGCGTCGAGATCGGCGTCGGCGAACACGATGTCCGGCGACTTGCCGCCGAGCTCGAGCGAGACGCGCTTGAGGTTGCCGGCCGAGGCACGGATGATCGATTGTCCCGTGATGTGCGAGCCGGTGAAGGCGACCTTGTCGACATCCGGATGCGAGGCGAGCGCGGCGCCCGCGGTCTCGCCATAGCCCGGCACGACGTTGACGACGCCGGGCGGAATGCCGGCCTCCATGCAGAGCTCGCCGATGCGCAGCGAGGTCAGCGGCGATTCCTCGGCCGGCTTCAGCACCACGGTGCAGCCGGTCGCGATCGCCGGGCCGATCTTCCAGATCGAGGCGGTCAGCGGCCCGTTCCAGGGGATGATGGCGCCGACCACGCCGATCGGCTCCTTTAGCGTGTAGGAGAAGATCTCGCCGGGCAGCGAGTTCTCGATGGTCTCGCCGTGGATCGCGGTCGCCTGTCCGGCATAGTAGCGTAGCATGCCGAGCGCGCGCAGCCGGTTGCCGCGGGTCCGGCTGATCGGCGCGCCCATGTCGAGCGTGTCGAGCTGGGACAGTTCCTCGAAATTGGCTTCGACGAGTTCGGCGAGCTTGAGCAGCATGTTTTGCCGCTCGAACGGCTTCACCTTGCTCCAGGGCCCTTCGAACGCGCGGCGCGCCGCCGCGACCGCACGGTTGATGTCCTCGGCATCGCCCTCGGCGACCGACGCGAGCAGCTCGCCGGTGGCGGGATTATGCGTCTCGAATTTCTTGCCGGAGGCGGCGTCGACCCATTTGCCGTCGATCAGCATCTTCTTGGCGGAGCCATCGGCATAAGGATGGCGCGTGATCGGAATAGCCTGCGAAACAGCCATGTTTGCACTCCCTGTCAAATTGTCGGCTGAGGTCTTTTGGAAGCGTTATATCCCGAATTCTACAGCGCAGACGCGAAACCGTAAAGCCGAGCCGGCGTTGATCGGGACGGCACGTACGAAAACCTCCCATGCGCGCGCGTGCATGGTGCGCGCGGTATGCTCGATCACGGCCTCGTGGTTCGAGACGCGCGACGTTGCCGCGCTCCTCACCATGAGGGTCTGATATAACACCTCATCCCGGCGCAAAGGCTTTGCCTTTGTCGCTGGAGCAGCCGCGAAGCGGCGTCTCGAAGGATGAAGCCACCGAACTGCACTATACCCTCAGCCACATATGTGTCCGGAGACCACCCCATGCCCCACCCCGTGATATCAGCCAATCATGTTGCCGTGATCACCGGCGGCGCCTCCGGCATCGGACTTGCCGCCGCATTGCGGTTCGCGCAGGCCGGGATGATGGTCTGCATCGCAGATCTCGGCGATGACCGGCTGAAGGCGGTTGCGACAAAACTTTCATCTGCGGCGCCGGGTGGCGCGGCTGATATCATGACATCAGCGGTCGACGTCAGCCGCGCCGACGAGGTGGCAAAGCTCGAAGCCGCAGTCGCGAAAAAGTTCGGCGGCACCGACATCCTGATGAACAATGCCGGCATCCAGCCGGGCAGCGCGATGTTCGGGCCTGCGGACAATTGGCAGCGCATCCTCGGCGTCAATCTGTGGGGCGTGATCAACGGCACGCAGACGTTCGCGCCCAACATGATCAAGCGGGGCCGGCCGGGGCTGATCATCAACACCGGCTCCAAGCAGGGCATCACCACGCCGCCCGGCGATCCCGCCTACAACGTCTCCAAGGCCGGCGTGAAGGCATTCACCGAGGCGCTGCAGCACGAGCTGCGCAACACCGACGGCTGCAAGATATCGGCGCATCTCCTGATCCCGGGCTTTGTCTTCACCGGGCTGACCGCCCGCGGCCGCAGCGAGAAGCCGGCCGGCGCCTGGACCGCGGAGCAGACCGTCGACTTCATGATCGAACATATCGATGCCGGCGATTTCTATATCCTCTGCCCCGACAACGACGTGCCGCGCGTGCTCGACGAACGCCGCATCCTGTGGGCCGCCGGCGACATCGTCGAGAACCGCCCGCCGCTGTCGCGCTGGCATCCGGATTACGGCGATGCGTTCGCCGCGTTCGTGAAGGGGAAGTAAGCCGCGGGGAATCGTAGGATGGGTAGAGCAAAGCGAAACCCATCATCTCTCCCGCGGCCAGCTATTTGATGGGTATCGCTTCGCTCCACCCATCCTACGCGGCTATTTATCCCGTCACCCTGAGGAGCGCGAAGCGCGTCTCGAAGGGTCGACGGCCCGACTAGGGCCGATTCATCCTTCGAGACGCCGCTTCGCGGCTCCTCAGAGCCTGACTGAAAAATGGGTGAGTGATCTCAGTGGGATGTGATTCCATCGGATTTGCAAAGATTCGAGGGAGAGCACGATGCCCTGGACTGAGATCACTCGGGAGCAATATCGGCGGGACGATCTGCGTTATGCAAGCGATATGACCGATGCGGAGTGGGCGCTGATCAGACGCCTGTTGCCGCGAGCGAACCGGCGCGGCCGGCCGCGTAAGACGGAGCTGCGTCGTGTGGTCGAAGCGATCCTCTATATCGTTTCGACCGGCTGCCAGTGGCGGGCGCTGCCGCAGGAGTTCCCGCCCTATTCGACGGTGCAGGGCTATTTTTATAGATGGCGGGATACAGGCCGGTGGCAAAGGATTGTCAGCGTCCTTGTCCGACG